>JAYFOG010000082.1:0-13936 GCA_034932965.1 Methanocorpusculum sp. | reverse complement strand
CCCTCAGTTATTTAATCTTAGACTCCAATCAGTAATATAAATGAGCATCAACGACACAGCCGATAAAATCATCTCGATGGAGATTCGCGGCGCCGGAAAGATTGCCCGGGAAGCAGTTTCTGCGCTTCGTGATCATGCCGAGACTCTGCCGCGTACAGGCGATGTATCGATATTCATCCGTGAGATGGAACTGGCGGCGGATCTTCTTCTTGCGACCCGTCCAACAGCCGTCTCTTTACCCAATGCAGTTCAGATCGTTATGCGGGATGTCCGTTCAGCCAGCAACGAGGAGGCTGCGCGAAGAATCCTGCGGGAGAAAGCAAACGGGTTTATCTGGTCATCCAGGACCGCGCTTGACCGGATCTCAGTGATGGGAGCAAATCATATCCCGGACGGCAGTGTCGTCATGACGCACTGCAACTCGAGTGCAGCTCTTGGAAGTATCATTGAGGCAAAACGGCAGGGAAAAGATATCGAGGTTTACGCGACCGAGGTCCGGCCGTGGAATCAGGGAAGGATCACGATCAAAACCCTCAACGATCATGAGATCCCGACAACCTATATCGTGGATTCGGCGGCACGGACAATGATGAAAGAGGTCGATCTCATTATTGTGGGAGCTGACGCGATCACAGTGAACGGGGCGGTCGTCAATAAGATCGGCACGTCGCAGATCGCTCTCTGCGCCCACGAGGCCCGGAAAAATGTGATCGTGACCGCCGAAACATACAAGTTTGCCCCGCGAACGATCCTCGGCGAGCGGATACAGATCGAGGAACGCCCGACAAACGAAGTTCTCCCAGACGATATTGCTGCCGGACTGCCGTTTGTGAAAGTGAAAAACCCAGTATTTGATGTTACACCGGCGGAATATATAGACCTGATAATTACCGAAGCAGGAGCGATCCCTCCTCACCTTGCCTTCACCATTATGCGTGAATACCTTGGGTGGGGACTTGAAGAGCTGCAGAACCAGTTTCTGGGCCTGGAGAAAAACTAACATGAATGACCTAATTGCAACCTATTACTTCAAACCAAAAGCCGGAGTGACGCCGGAATACGCAGCTCAGGCGATCTGCGAGGAACAAACGACCGGGACTTGGACAGATATTTCCACCGTGAACGAGAAGACCGCGTATGTTCATGCCTTTGACGGCGAGGTCCTTGAGCTTGCACCCTCAGGATCGGGTTTCCAAACGAAACTTAGTTTCCCTCATGAAATATTTGAGCCGGGAAATATCCCCCAGTATCTCTCGGTCATCGCAGGAAATCTGTTTGGTCTTGGAAAACTTGAAACGGTCCGGCTTTTGGATATCGAGATCCCCGTGGGCCTTGACGGAACAGGACCCAAGTTCGGCATAGAGGGGATCAGAAAGATCAGCGGAACGGAAATTTCCCGTCGTCCGCATGTTGGGACTATCATCAAACCGAAGGTCGGTCTGACGCCGAAGGATACTGCCGCCGTGGCATTTCAGGCCGCGATCGGCGGGGTCGATCTGATCAAAGACGATGAGACGCTAACTGATCAGAAGTTCTGTCCCTTGATGACCAGACTCGAGATGGTGATGGAAGCTCTTGAAAGAGCAAAGGACGAGACCGGCAGGCAGGTTCTGTATGCCCTGAATGTGACCACCGGCGGAGACCGGATCCTTGAGGTCGCTTCAAACGCGGTAAAAGCAGGAGCAAACATGCTGATGGTCGATGTTCTGACGGCAGGATTTTCCGCGGTCCAGTGTCTTGCATCCGACCCGTCGATCAATGTCCCGATCCATGTCCACCGGACGATGCATGGAGCGATGACAAGAAATCCCGAGCATGGGATAGCGATGCGGCCGATCGCAAAACTGGTTCGCGTCTGCGGAGGAGATCAGCTCCACACAGGGACGGTTTCCGGCAAGATGGGCGGAAAAGCCGATGAGATCCTGGGGGACAACAAGGCCCTGACCAGCCCTGCAGGAAAACTTCTCCCGGTGTTTCCGGTGGCTTCGGGCGGCCTTCACCCGGGTAAAGTCCATGCCGAGATCATTACGCTTGGAAATGAGATCGTTCTGCAGGCAGGAGGCGGGATCCACGGCCATCCTGACGGAACGGCGGCAGGAGCATCTGCGATGCGTCAGGCAGTGGATGCAGCATTAGCGGGAGTGAGTGCAAAAGAGTATGCAAAGACCCATATTGAGCTGCAAAAAGCGCTGGATATCTGGGGCTCTTCGTAAGCTGTTTTGTCTCAGAAAATCCCCTATTTATAAATACCCTCTTTTTTTTAATCCTGTCCTGACATCGTAATATGCATATGATCAGGCTCACTCATTTTTCAGAAATCCTCTTAGTATATATCTATCCTCGCTCAATTATGATTCATGAAATTCAGTCTAAAAATATTTTTTATGCTTGGAATAATGCTTGCAGCAGCCATTTCCATGGCTGGCTGCATCTCTTCCGAGACTCCTGCATCTTCCGGGAATCTGGTGCTGGACACTCCAGTTCAGTATGCGGATGTTAACAATATATCCATCGGATATCGTGAGTTTGGGAGTGAAACATCTGAACCTCTTCTGATCAGCATCGGGTATACCACCCTCATGGATGATGTCGATCCCGATCTGATCAGTATGTTCGCAGAAAATTATCATGTCTATGTTTATGATCATCGCGGCATGGGGCACACCACAAGGGATGTTGAACCCTATCAGTTCATGCAGCTTGTTGATGACGCTGATTCTTTAATCGGGGCTCTTGGATACGATAAGATGTACATTTTCGGCCATTCCATGGGGTCGATGATCACGCAGCATCTGCTGATCTATTATCCGGATAATATATCAAAAGCGGTTCTTTGTTCAACAACATTCAGCGTAAACACCAATGAGACTTCCGTCCTTAGGCAGCTCGTTGAAAACAATATTGCAAATCCTGATACGGATAGAGGAGTTTATCTGGAATCGCTGGCAGTTCTTTCCATGCAAAGTACACTTCCAAATCTCTCATCGGTCCATACAAGTACGTTAGTTATCTGCGGCACGGCGGATCCTTTAACGCCCATCGAAGATGGTTATATCGTAGCTGGAGCAATTAATGGAGCATGGTTCACTCCGTTCATCGGAGCAAATCACAGCGTTCCTTATCAAATGGGAGGGGAGATCGTACCGCTGGTAGATCTGTTTTTCCAAAACAGTGAAGTATATACCTCTTAAATCCTTTTTTTATTTTTCTGCCTGAAACCGTCTCACGAATAGTCTTAACACACGGATGTATGCTCCTGCCCGCATCATTGGTCAGCCGGCAGTTTTCCGACTCTGAAAATGTCGGGCACGTCTTTTAATTCTTCAAACTCCTATAATGTAGTATTATGACCATCAAGTTCCCAAAGCATGAGGTTATGTCGATAGCATTCACAAAACTTCACGGAAACGGGAATGACTTTATTCTGATCGATGAGATGAATCAGGTCATTATTCCGGATGAAATGAAGGCTCAGTTTGCGGTTGTTTACTGTGACCGGAGATTCGGTATCGGGGGGGACGGGGTCCTTTTTATCTCCAAATCCGATAAGGCAGACATCCGCATGAGACTTTTCCAGCCTGATGCAAGCGAGGCCGAGATGTGCGGCAACGGGATCCGCTGTCTTGCAAAATATGCATTCGATAAGGAGTATGTAAAAAAGAAAGCTTTCTCCGTTGAAACGCTCGCCGGCGTGATGCAGGTCCGCGTGGGATATGACAATGAAGGGGATTTCTTGGCGACCATCGATATGGGAGCGGCAGCATATCAGGAGAGCTGTGAGATCGAAGGGATGACCGTGTATTCAGTGAACACCGGAGTCCCGCATGCGGTCGTTTTCGTAGGAGATGTTGATGGTATCGATATTGATAAGGTGGCCCCAAAGGTCCGGCATCACCCGAGATTTCCGAAAGGAACCAATGTCAACTTTGTTCAGATCACCGGACAGTCTGAAATCGTGATCCGCACCTTTGAACGCGGTGTTGAGGGAGAGACCCTCTCATGCGGCACGGGCTCGACGGCCTCGGCACTTATTGCAGCAAAGGCCGGAAAGGTGTTTGGAAATTCCATTCAGGTTAAGACAGTTGGCGGCCCTCTTAAAATAACGGTCGGCGACATCCCTCAGATGACAGGGCCGGCAGTGACCGTCTTTGTCGGAGAAATCAGATATTAATCCCCTTTTTGAAACAGCTTGACCGTATCATCTGTTGTGACAGGTATCAGCAGATGGCCAAATGCAACACCTTTATTTAACCTAATGTCAATACCTAACTAATTAGCACTTTCCCCTTTGCATTTCAGAAGTCCGGATGAAATATTATGATTGATGTAATCCCCGCTATTCCCATTGCTGCTGTGATCTGCCTTCTGCTTTTTACCGCACTTGATTTCTTGTGGAAACTCCCCAAACAGGGAGGTGTTTCCGGAGCAGACGTGATCGGAAAAGATCTGGAAAAAAGCGGCGGAGATCGAAACGGCGGCTGGATGATCGGAAACATCATCTCATCACCGGATGCATCGGCAGGCACGCTTCTTGCCGCATGCGGATATTATGTGTGGGGGATCTGGGGGGCGCTGATCTCGATCGTTCTTGTATATATCGGAGCACGCATATGTGCGGACAAGGGATTTGCAGGAACGAGCGGAGCTGTTTGTGCCACGCTGATCATCTGGACGCTCACCTCATTTGCCGGGTTCCCTCCCGAGTCATTCATCGCCGGTTGTGTTATCGCGATCTTCCTCGTTGAAGGGATATCTGCAAAATATGCAAGCCGCCTCCTTGGAAAATTATGGAGGAAGGTTTCATGATCGTTGAGTGGATCTGTATAATGATCGCAGCATACTGTGCGATCCGTGCTGTTTTCGAACCGAAGACCCTGAGAAAACTTCCGTATCTCAATGTTATGAACTTCGCCGTCGCCGGCTCGATCGTTTTACTGCTGCCGTATCCGATAACAATTATTGCGGCAATTGCCTACTTCATCGGTTCGACTCTTGAATCGAATGCCATCGCAAGTACCTTTGCCCGGCTGGAGGAGAAATGACCGGTTTGTTTTTGCTTCTTGCCGCCTTCCTCGCTCTCTTCGGAGGGATGGCCGCACTTATCGTGAAATCGGCTTTTGACAAACTCATCTGCCTTGGGATCCTGACCGCAGGAGTGGTTCTCTTTGTTGTGGAGAGGGGGTATCTTGATGTCGCGATCGTGATCTCTCTTCTGATGCCGGTCGGGACGATCTTTATCCTGCTTCTTCTCGGCAAAAAGCGGGAGGCTGCCAAATGATCCTGCCGTATGAGTTTCTGATCGGGTGCATCCTCCTGCTGGCAGGTGTAATCTTCACTGCATTCCCGCAGGACAAAACCTATCTGACCAGGCTGATCAACCTGGAAGTAGCTGAATTCGGGCTGGTATTCATCATGCTCGGCTTCAATGAGACGCTCGCACTTGTCACTTTTGTTGCAGTCAACATCGTAACAACACTGATCTTTGTCAGAGTGATCGAGAAAAAGGAGGGAGTATGAAAGAGGAGCGGAACCATAAAAACTGTCCGGCAGAAAAGGCAGGCAAAATATTTTCACCATTCCAGAAAATTTCCTGTTATCTTTCCACGATCGAAAACCTGCCAAGGCTCTATGCAGTCTTCGTCTGCCTGATCGTGATCTTCGGGCTCTGCAGTGTACCGTTCATTTCATATGAGGAGGATCAGCTTTACCCCAAATCACTGGATCCTTCCAGTTCCCTGGATCCGTATGACCGCGGAGGAGTGCCGTTCGCGGAACCCGCCGTGATCATTGCCCAGTATCCGGAAAACGCACCGGCACTCGGGTATGTGACCGCGTATCTTACGCCGCTTAGTCAGCTCCTTGCAGATTACACGCTCCACCTTGGGACGACCATCGTTGCCCACCCCGGAGGTATTCTTGATGAGATCCTCTACTACACCCGCGGATTTGATACCATCGTTGAAGCCAGTATCCTGTTCTGCGCATTCTGGATAGCAGCATATCTTTACCGGAGGTCAAAGGAATGATAGAGTTTATTACCGGAATGGATCTGATCTATAAATTTGGACTTGCCGTCGCTTTTATTGCGATAATAATCGCATTTTCCGCGATCCTCAGAGAAAAGGACGGGATCCATCTGCTTATCATCGTTGATCTGATCGAGATCACCGGTCTTGTCGTGATCGCACTTCTTGCGACCGATCTTGCCGAGGCACTCATTCTTCCCGGCCTCGTTGTAGGAATTGCCGAGATAATGGCAGTATCGGAACTCTGGCTCGTAAAAGAAGGACTGCAGAACGTCCGCCCGGTCCGCCGTCTCGATATCGAGGTCCTTCATACAGCGCCGCCGATCATCGGTGCACTCCTCACAGCGTATGGCATATTCCTGACAGGATTCACCGGGGGTCTTATTGCCGGTCTCGGTCTTGCGTTGTTCTTCCTTGGGAAATCGACGACAGAAAATTTCCTCTCTTCAGAAACTGCGTCCGGGTATGCCTGGGTCCTCTGGGCCATGGCATTTCTGATCTTCATCCTCTTCCCAAGTCAGTGGTTCCTTGCTCTCATGGCCGCAGCGGTCGGAATCATGATCAAGGTGATGGCAAAAATAGCTCTGGTCGGCACCATGCGGGGTAACGGATCATGATGGAATCAATACTGGTAATGATACCGTTTGGCGACATGATCCATTATCTTTCGGGATATACCGTGATCCTGTTTGCATTTGCAGCGATGTTCATCCTTCTTGCCGTGATATCACTGCCGGAAAAACCGGTCGATATCGTATTCGGTACAGACGGCTATACGCTGAAAGAGACACCCAAGGATCTTTCCAGGTTCCAGCGGTTTATGGCGGCCGCTTGCGGGATCGCAACGATCGGCGCGATCGTTACCGGCGATATCTTCAACTTCACGCTCTTTGCCGCGTTCATCGGCGTTCTGAACATCGGGATCATCGCCGGCGTGAAAAATACCCATGTTCTTTCGGCAGGATTTTCGTACGGTCTGGTCGTGATGATGGGGACGGTGCCTCTGTTTGCCGGTGCCGCCATAATCGCCGCCTCGACTGGTACGCTTTCCATCTGGGAGCTTGCTGCTGCCGGAGGTGTTCCTCTGGTTGCCAAACTTCTCCTGCTGATAGGAGTGCTTGGCGAAGGCATGGCTCCATTCTATATTGGTAAAGCCGAGATAACGCGAGCGTCCGGAGCCCCATATATCCTGATGATCCATGTGAGTTCGCTCCTGCTCTTCCTGCGGGTGGTTGAGATCCTCATGACGGTGTGATTATGAAAAAAACAGCCTACATCTTACTTGCGGTCCTCTTTGCCTGCGCGGCAGTCATATCGGCCGTGCTAGTCGACGCCAACCCTTACTGGGTCCTTCTGCTGATAATATCGATCCCGGGATTTTTGGTTTCTGCGGTCCTTGCAGCATGCGCCGGTTCAAAAGACGGAGATGTTCCGTTTGTGGGGTACTGACATGATCGAGTTTCTCCTCCTCCTGATATTTGCCGTCTTCTTCGGGCTTCTCCTGCACGGGATCCACCGCAAAGTCATTGCAAGGATCCAGAAGCGTCCGGGACCGCCAATCTGGCAGGAGATACTGCACACACTGAAGTTTGCCTTCAAACAGACATGGATCCCGAAAACAGCCAGCCAGGTCATGTATGTCGCAATAGTAATGATCGCGATCGGCATCTGGACTGCGGCACTGTATGTTATCTGGATCGGAGGAAGTCTGCTGCTGATCTTCGCATTTTACATGCTCCATAAAATCATGGAACACGGGACCGGTCTTTCCTCAGGATCACCCTATACCAAGTTCGGCGCGATCAGATCCGTCATGTCGGCGGCTGCCGAGCTCCCGCTTCTGGTCACCGTCTCGGTGATATATCTTTTTACCGGGACGCTGTCACTCTCCGGGATATCGGCATGGGAAGCGGCAAATGTTCCGCTGATCGGCATCGCGCTTCCTGCGGCGATCTCCCTTTATCTCATCATCCTCTCAAAGGCACACTACGGACCGTTCTCCGTGATAGAAGCAAAGGAACTTGTCTCCGGCTACTGGACGGAACACTTCGGAGGATGGCGGGCACTTCTCAACATTGCTCTTTCGCTGAAAACGTTCGTGCTGATCACCGTCTTCATCATTGTGTTCATCGGGATCCTTCCCTGGTGGCTGTTCCTCATCATCATGATCCTTGTGATGATGTCGGTCTCGTTTATCTGTGCCGCAACACCAATGCTCACACCCTATAACACCGTCCTCATTCAGACGATATGGACGATCGTTGTCTGTGTGTACGGTGTCATCATCTGGCTGGTGATATCATGAAATGTATTCCGTTAGCTGCCTGTATCTGTGTGGCTTTTTATGTTATTCTGATGCTGCTTGAAGCCTCGCTTCATCCGGCGATTCTGCCCGGAGCTATACTCGGGTCGATTGTTTTGGGCATTCTTGCTGCGATCTTTATCTGGAAGAGCGATCATGCCAAACATCTTGGCGAGGTGATCCTCATCTGGATCATGGTTCTTGGATTTATCAGCTACGGGCTTTTGTGTTTTGGAGGGATCATATGAAACTTGCGTATGAAAGGGATCTGACTCCCATGAAGCTGACATCACTCAGCGGTGTTCGGCAAAATGACGTAACGGTCGCGCTGGCCAACCGTCTTGGCATCTCCCGTCAGCGTATGCGGAGAATACTAATCGAAAAATGCGATATAATGACTCTGGAAAATCTCGGACCCCGTTATGACGCGGCCGAGATACAAGCCGAAACCGACGAAATCGGAAATGCCTTGTCTCTGCCGCATCTTTCAACAGCAGCCGGGATCCTCACGAAAGAACGGGCGGAACACTACCGCGCTCTTGCCGGACAAAAGGACGCCGTTACAGCAGATATTCTCAAGAAGATCCTGGAGGAGATATCATGAGTGTTCTGCAGCAGATCAAAAATGCCGTGCGTCAGCGTTCCATCCATGTATGTTATGTGAATACCGGATCATGTAATGGATGTGATATTGAGATCCTTGCCTGTCTCGCCCCGAGATATGACATAGAACAATACGGGATCTATGTCCATAACAATCCAAGAGAGGCCGACGTTATCCTTGTGACCGGCGGAATGTCTCCCCAGTGGATCGATAAACTGCCTGACCTTTGGGATCGGGTGCCTGAACCGAAAGCGGTCGTAACTATTGGAAACTGCCCGATATCGGGATGTGTTTTCAACCGCCCGGGGAAACTTATCGATCCGCCGGTCAGTAAATATATTCCGGTCACGGCGGCGGTACCTGGATGTCCGCCAAGTCCGACGGAGATCATCTCAGCGATCCTCGGCGCAGCCGATATCCTTTTCAAGGATTATGAGGTTTTGCAGAAGGAGAAGGAAGGAGGCCAGAAGAAATGAAAAAAGTCGTTGATGTGTCTTTGCCGGTCGGACCGATCCATCCCTGTTTTAAGGAACCATGCAGGATCAAATGCGAGACACAGGGAGAGCGGGTCGTGACCACCGAAGTGGAACTCGGATATGTGAAGAAAGGGATCGAAAAGATCATGATAGGACGGCCCTGGCAGGAGACGATCTTCCTCGCAGAGAGGGTATGCGGGATATGTTCCGTCGTCCACAACACGGTGATCGTTGAAGCGCTCGAAAAGATCAGCGGGATCAACGTTCCAAGAAGGGCCGAACTCCTCCGTCTGATTCTGAATGAACTTGACCGTATTCAGAGCCATCTTCTTGCAAACTACTCATACTGCTACACTATCGAGCATGAAACGCTCGGCATGTATCTGCTGAATCTCCGTGAGACCGCGATGGATGCGATCGAGCTGATGACGGGAACACGGATCATGACGGCATATGTGGTTCCCGGTGGTGTCCGTGAAGACCTTTCCGCAGAGAATGCGGCAGCCATCATTGCAGGAACACACCACATGGAAAAAGAACTGAAACGCTTTGTAAACATGTTTGAGACAGGGCCGATGATCGGTCTTCGGTCAAAAGGCATCGGCGTTCTATCCATGGAAGATGCCCTGGCATCGGGTGTGGTCGGACCGACGGCTCGTGCAACAGGCCTTCCCCGCGATGCAAGGAAGATTGACCCCCTTTATCTGGAGATGGGGTGGCATATGATCACCAGGACAGGGAGTGACAACTTTTCCCGGATCATGCTCAGATTCGACGAACTCTTCCAGTCTCTGAATCTGATCAGAAATGCTGTCGACGCTCTTGAACCGGGAAAGATCCGTAACGGCGGAGAGATGAAAGCAGGCAGGATCAAACACACAATAGAAGCGCCCCGGGGCGATCTTACCTACGACATTGAGATAGATGCGGCCGGTCAGGTGGTGTTTGTATCCATCCAGACCCCGTCCATACCCAATATCGAAGTGGCGACCCATGCAATGATGAAAGATCTGGCCTCTGCGGCTGATGTGACATCGACGTTCATCAGTGCAGATCCGTGTATAGCCTGCGCGGAGCGGTAGCATGACCCTGTTCACCTATGTTCGTGAGTTCATGCGCCTTTCCTGGGTAAAGGCATTTTTTACGGTAAAGACCCCTCCCCTCACAAAACCAGCCTACTTCCGGGATTTTCCTGAGCTGACCGGAAAGGAATGCACCCACTGTCTTGCCTGTAAAATGATCTGCCCCTGCCCGGGCGCGATCGATGTCGTCCAGACTGATGGTGTATGGAATCCCCAGATCACCCAGGGTCATTGTGTCCGGTGCGGATACTGCGTGGAAGCCTGTCCGGAAGATGTTCTGACCAGCGGAGATCTTCTGGCACGAAAACATGCACAGGGTCTGGAATTTACCCATGAATACATCATCAAAATCAACACGGACCTCTGCACAGGCTGCGGAAACTGCACGACGGCGTGTCCGGCAAATCACGAGTTCGATCCGCTGATAAGTGCGGGAGGGACCTCGAACTCTCAGGAGGGGGTCATCCGTGTCGAGCTTGGAAAAAATAAGGTCATGAACAATGAACGCTGCAAAGGATGCAAAGTGTGTATGGATACCTGTCCAAACGGTGCGATCCATGTGATCCGAAACGTAACTGCAGTCCAGAAGGAGGCATAAATGAACTATATCATCAAAAATGCCTATGTTGTCGACCCGGTCAACAAAATATCCGGCGAAAAAATGGATATCTTTGTTGCCGACGGGAGGATCACCGATGAGGAACCAAAAAATGCCGAGATAATTGACGCCGGAGGGTTCCTGACACTCCCGGGAGGCGTCGATTCCCATACGCATATCTGCGGAACAAAGGTCAACTTCGGCCGGTATATGAGTCCGGAGGATATGCGGGCGGGAAGGGCTCCCCGGAGAAACGGGATGCGGGCTGTTTCCGGATACAGCATCCCGACAACCTATGGAAATAGTTACCGGTATGCCCAGATGGGATACACGACCCTCACCGAAGGCGCCATGGCCCCTCTGGAAGCCCGCCACACACACGAAGAATTTAAAAACACCCCTCTGCAGGACGGGCTCATTCTCACCCTCTTCGATGGGGACTGGGGCGTCATGCGGGCCGTTGCCGCAGGCGACATCAACCGGGCGGCGGCACTGATCGCATGGCGTCTCGATGCAGTGAAAGGATACGGCGTGAAACTCACCAACCCGCTCGGCGCCGAGATGTGGAGCTGGGGGAAAAATGTTGAATGCATGCGAAAACCGATCCCTGAGTTCGACCTCAGCTCAGCGGAATACATTAAAGGCGTGATCGAGGCGAATGAGATGCTGGGTCTCCCGCATTCAGTACATATCCACTGTAATAATCTGGGCAAACCGGGAAACTTCACCTGTACGATCGGGACGATGGGCCTTGTTCCCGATCTGAACGAGAAACGTCAGACCGCCTATCTGACACATGTCCAGTTCCATTCATACGGCGGGACCGGCTGGAACGATTTCTGTTCGAAGGCCGAACCTGTCGCAAACATGGTGAATCTGCGCCCGCAGATCACGATCGACATGGGACAGGTGATGTTTGGACGGACCACGACCATGACGGCCGACGGGCCGATGGAGTTCAACCTGTATCGTCTCCACCAGGACAAATGGAGCAACCATGATGTCGAGATGGAGACCGCCTCCGGTGTCATTCCGGTGATCTACCGGCGGAAAAATCTGGTGAACAGCATCATGTGGGCGATCGGTCTCGAACTTGCGCTTCTCGTCAAAAACCCCTGGCAATGTATGCTGACGACCGACAGCCCGAACGGCGCCCCGTTTGTTAAGTATCCTGAGATCATCGGACTTCTGATGAGCAAGGAATACCGGGACCGGGAGTTTGCCACCATCCATCCAAAAACCGGGAGCCGTGTCGTTCTTCCTGCGCTCGACCGTGAGCTGACCTTCGAAGAGATCGCAGTAATGACACGGGCAGGTCAGGCACGCGCCCTTGGTCTCATCGAAAGAGGAAAAGGGCATCTTGGCCCCGGAGCCGAGGCAGATATAGCGATCTATCCGTTCAGACCCGACAGGATCGATCCGGCAAAACAGTATGCAGAAGTCATCAGAGGGTTTGCACAGACAAAATACACGATGAAATCAGGCGTTCTGATATCCAAAGACGACACGATCCTTGCCGACAAACAGAACAGGATCTTCTGGTGCAGCCCGAAAGTTCCGGAGAAATATAATATGTGGAAAGATCCGGAACTCATCAAAACATTTGAAAACAACTACTCAATACGCATGGAAAATTATGCGGTTGATGAGAAGTACTATCTTTCAGGCAGTGTGAAGATCGAGACGGAGACAAGATTATGAGACGGATAACCCTTATTTTACGCGAGGATACCGATCCCCATCTGCCGATCGAAGCTGAGTCGATCAGCCCTGAGATCCTGTCGAAAAGGATCGACGTTCCGGTATATGTAGGAAATGAGCAGAAGATGCTCAAGGATGTTTTCTACGTCAGAGTTGACGGCGAAGCTGCCGGTCCTTCTGCGACCGAGATCATTCTGGTCGGCGACTGTCATCAGGTCAAACGTATCGGCGAGTACATGACCGACGGGAAGATCATTGTCGAAGGGGACATAGGGATGCACTGCGGAGATTTTATGAGCGGCGGCACGATCGAGATCAGGGGAAACGCCGGCCACTGGCTTGGCCGCGAGATGCTGGATGGGAAGATCATCTGTCATGGAAATGCCGGGAACTACTGCGGATCCGGGTATCGCGGCGGGAGAAAAGGTGTCAGAGGCGGCCAGATCATTGTAGAGGGAGACGTCGGCGATTACTGCGCCGAGTGTCTGTACGGCGGTCTGGTCCACGTAAAAGGAAATGCCGGAATACACGCAGGGTGTAACATGAAGGGCGGGAAACTTTTGATCGAAGGTGACTGTCTGATGCCTTGCGGGGATATGTTTGACGGTTTGGCCACGATCTACGGACATGTAACGGATTTTCTGCCGACATTCGTAGAGACCGGTCAGGAAACCGAGAAGGAGCATCGTCTCACGGTCTTCAAAGGGGACATGGCCCACAGGAATCCGAAAGGCATACTGCGTGTCGGATCATTCGAGCGGATCTGAGAAAAATATTCAAAACAATGTCATCACAGCGTTTCCCCGTTTAATCAGATAAATATCCATCTGGAAGAGCGGATCTTACGGAGCCTCCCTGCCGAAACACTCTTCTTATTTTCAATAGAAGTTACGCGGTGTTGGGATGGATTTAATTCGGGAAGGGTATGGCTGGGTGTGGAAACATGAGATTATTTAACCGCCAATCTCCGCGAATTAACGCGAATCGCATTTTTCTTGCGCCGCCATGCTCTGCTTCGGCTGATCGCCTACGCAGAATCGCACGCCGTCTGGAAAAATGCTGGGGAAAAACCGGCGTGCCGGTTTTTCTCTCCGTTAACTTCTCTTTTTGTGAAACCAATATATTATGAAACAACAGAAAAACCCGC
>JAYFOG010000081.1:0-8742 GCA_034932965.1 Methanocorpusculum sp. | reverse complement strand
CCGGGGCTTGTTTACCGGATCAAAGATCCAAAGATCGTCGCACTGCTCTTTTCTTCGGGAAAGATCATCCTGACCGGCGGGAAAAACCTCGATGATGTCAGAAAAGGTCTGGACTTCCTTGAAGAGAGCCTCAAGGATGTCCTGACGGAACAGAAATAACCCTAATACTTTTTTCCGGCCGTCCTGGCCTCAGTAATGGAAAATGATCTCGCGCCCGTCTTTCACCGACTCGGCATACCGGGTCACGTTCTCTTCGATCAGAGCGGTATTGATCGAACCGTGAAGACGTTTCATAAACTCCTCTTTGAGTTCGTCTGCCAGGAGACACCGGTTCGTCAATTCATACGCCCCTTCGATCCTGCCTTCCATCGCCATCTGAATGATGACCCGGTCGACCATCGAAACGGTCGCAGGCTCCATAAGATCCAAAACGCAGCCGCCGCGGCCGCCGGAAACCGGCACGATCTGGCCGTAAAGCGCCCCGCGGGAAAGATCAAGGCCGGCCCCCGTGCAGGCAAGAGCGAAGTTCGCATACAAAACCGCATAGCCGTGAGACATCATCACGTTCACCGGATCCATAAACGGCGGCGTGATCCTCCGGCGGTATCCGAGCACCTTGGGGATCATGCGGCCGATGATCTCATAATACATCGTTTTCGTCAGAGAAAAGGCACGGCCGATCTCCGGCAGAGTGATCAGGTACTCCAGCTCCCCGCGTGCCGCCGTGAGGATGTCGAACTCGCCTTTGAAGTAAAGACCGTCACGATCCGATTCGGCAAGCTCGTTGATGTACCGGAGGCGTTCGTCGAGAGATGAACGGATAGAGGCCATCGCGAATTTATGGACCGGGATCTCCCGCTGCGCCGATGCCAGTGAAGGGGCGCCTCTGCCGTAAAGACCGCCGACCGGTTTTCCGTGCGCCGTAAAAAAAGAGACGGCGATCCCCCGTTCCGCCAGCCGTTCCAGAACAGAGGTGTGGAGAGTATGACCGCCCGCGATCAGAAGATGCCGCATCTCATCCAGAGGATACCGGGTCTGATCGCCTTTCTGCCGTACAAGCAGTGAGTCGCGTGTCGATTTTATCTCCGCGCCGTACCCCCATACCGTGACCCAGGGGATCATGAAAAGAGTTCATCCTCCAGCGTATCGCCGTTGAGCCGGACCCGGCACTTTCCGCAGAAGTATTTTCGTTTCCGGTCCAGTTCATCCAGATTTCGCGGACAGTACATGATGCATCCCGGATTATCGCAGTGATCCAGACCGAACAGATGCCCGATCTCATGCGCACCTTCCTTGACCAGCCGGTCGATCAGCGCGGAGTCGTCGGGATATTTGCCGTAAAACTCATTCTGGAGACGGTGCGGGGAAACGATTCCTACGCCGAGTTTCGGGTAGGCAAGACCGAACACGAAGTCCGCCAGCGGTTCAAAGATATCGCCGGGCGTCACCAGAAGGATCTTTTCATGGAGATGATTGAATTTGTTATAAAAGTCCATATCCATATCGGCAGGTTTGAAGATCTGAGGCATTCTCCGCCGAAACATGTCCAGTTTCAGGAGGATTTTGACGGCATCATACTGATTTCGTACCGGATCGAAGCCTTCGAGCGGAAATATGCCGTCATCTATCCGTGAGACCGGCATCTCAAGGACCGCGGAGAGCTCCTCGGAGACTGGACGCGAAAGACCCACAGGAACACGGCTGTCCCAGAAAAGATGTATCCCCATTTGTATAGGTATTTCTCTGTGCAAAGCGATAAAGGTACCTCATTCTATGAGAAACAGTATCGAGACCGCGGTCGGACGCTTTATCGCGGCGAAATACCGTTCGGCTGTGGAAGTGGGATTCGGCGGGAAAACCGTTGCTGCCGAGATCGTGAAGGCGGCAGGCATACCGATACTTTGTACGGATGTGCACGCATACTCCGGCTGCCCGGTGCCTGCGGTCGTCGACGACTGTGTTGAGCCGGATATCCCGCTCTATGCCGGAGCCGAGGTGATCTACGCGATCCGGCCGGGGACCGAGATCATACCCCCTCTTATCAGTCTTGCAAAGCAGGTCGGAGCCGACCTTATCGTGTATCATCTGGGGTTCGAGCTGTATGAAAACGGGGGGGAGCGGATCATGACCGAAGGCGTGATGCTCCACCGGTATGTGCATTCTCACCAGGAATGAGCATAACCCCGTTTTTCGACAGCATCCCCGTCGCACCGGACCCCGGGCCGCTCCTCGGCCCTTCCTATAACGGTGTATTCCGCATCGAGAGCCGGCAGTAAAGCTTCCGGGATGCAGAACAAAAGGCCGAAGTCCCCGCCGCCGTAGAGATAATACTCACGTGCGGAGCCGAAACGGACATCCGGAAGGTTGAACCTGCGGGAGTCCAGAGAGAATCCGACGCCGGAAGCTTCGGCCATATCATATAGTGAGATCGCCAGACCGTCGGAGACGTCCATCATGCAGGAAGCGCCGGCACGGGCGATCTTTTGCCCGGCATCGACCTGCGGGACCGGGGTGAGCAGGTTTTTCCGGTAGCGTTCATCCCCTTCGAGCGCCGCCATGGCAAGACCCGGCGTTCCGGTGAGGCAGACGAGATCGCCCGCAGAAGCGCCGGTCCTTCGGCAGTAGAAGGATTTTTCCACGATCCCAAACCCGGTGGTGACAACGGTCAGTTCGGTATGACTGTCGATATCGCCGCCGGCGACCTTCGCACCGACACTTTCGGCGCAGGCGACGGCGCCTTCCATGAAGGGAACGAGTCTGGCGGGGTCGTCGAGTCCGACGGCCGCAAGAAGCTGGATCGGCCGGGCCCCGCAGCTGGCGATGTCAGAAAGCGTGACGGCGGCGCTCATCCAGCCTTTTTCGAACTCGGTCATGCCTTTTGGAAAATCGGTGGTTTCGTGCAGCATGTCGGTGCTGGATACAAGGATCCTGCCGTCTCCAAGATCGAACCCGGCGCAGTCGTCCGCGGTCTCATATTCGCCGATCAGATGACGGATAGAGGCAAGAAGAGCACGGTCGTCCATTACTTTTTCAGCTCCTTTTTGCGCTCTTCACGGTACTCCGAGAGCACGCCGAAGAGGATCTTTTCCGCGGATCCTGCCTCGGGCCTCTTTTGCGGAGCGGATTTTTTCGGGGCTTCCTTTTTCGGCGCAGGTTTTGGAGCCGGAGGAACCGGACGAACCGGAGCCGGTTTAGGTGCCGGTTTTTGGACGGGTTTTTGGACGGGTTTTTGGACCGGCTTAACAGCGGGCCTGGAGACGGGGGTTTCTGCCGGGGCAGGCTTTTCTGCAGGCGGGACCGGTTTTGGTCTGAACACGGCAGACGGTTTTTCCGGTGCGGGAGGAGCGAAACGGATTTCGGGTTTTGGCCGCTCCACCTCGAAGACGAGGGACGGATCGATACCTTTCTCCAGCACATCCTTCACCCGCTCCACCTGATACTCCTCCACCATCCCGCGGATCTCGCCGATCTTCTTCTCGTTTTTGTAGACATCCTGCGTGGCTTTCCAGTCGGCAAGAGCCGAGGCAAACGCCGCGGTGTCGACCACGCCGATCTTTCCCTTCACCCGGGGCGAGAGGTTCGCACCATCCAGGATCGGGATGTCCGCGTCGCGGAACTCTTCGATGAGATGCTGGCTTTGCGCCCGCTGAAAGGTGAGCCTCGGCAGAATAACTGCGCCGATCTTTGCCTCGGCAAGATCGCGGATCACCGATCTCCCCCATCCGTCGATCGTGAGAACATAAAGGATATCCTCTTCGCCGACCCCCATCTCGTCGTCGAGACTTTTCACATGATCCTTTGCAAGAAGCTGGAGGACTTTCAGCGCAGTGCAGCCGTCGCCTGCCTGCAGGGAGATGAAATGCTTCATCCTATCCAGACGCACACGAAGCGTTTTACTGCGGCGTTCCTCTTTTCTGAGCGCTTTTTTGACCTGAACGAGTTCCTCTTCGCGGGAGGTGATCTCTTCAGAAGAGAGGATCTTCGTCTCCCGCTCGTCACGTTCCAGAACAAGCCGTTTCTGAAGTGCGGCGATAGCCTTGTCTTTGACTTCGACCTCTTCGGAGAGACTGCCGACGAGTTTTCTGAGTTTGGCGACCGCTTCTTCGAGTCTTTGGATACGCTCATCCTTTTCATCCGGGACAGGCTCTTCTTCGATGATGACCGGTTCATCGGGCAGGTCTTTTGGATGCCTGAGCGATTCAAGGATCTGTTCCAGCGGCATGCCGCGGATGATCCCGGCACGGACCGGATCGATATCGGTTCCCGGCGGCACTCTTTTCAGGACCGAGTCGAACTTGTTTGCATAGCTCCGGTATGCAGAGACCGCCGCCGAGAGGGCGTCGCGTTCATGATCGTTGGCAAAGTCATACCCCTCGGCGAGCTCGTATTTTTCTTTGATCAGGACATCCTTTCCCGGGGTCCAGGCAACGGCAGAAAACGCACGCCTGACCTTTTCGACCGCAAACGGCATCTCTGCTTTGTCGGTCGCTATGAGAACGGGCCGCCCTGCCTCAAGGATCGCGGAGATGATCTCGGCCTGACCGAGCGCACGCGAGCTGGAAAGGCGGACCAGATCGCCGTCAAGATCGAGTGCGGCGATACCGACGGTCGTTCCGGGATCGATCCCGACGATGAGGTACGGCGGTTTTGCCGTGAGCGGGATGAACTCGGGATTTTCGCTGCGGGTCCCGGAGACATGGATCCTGACGCCGCCTACTCGTCCGGAGGTGACGGGGACCTCGTGACGGGCGGCGGAGACGGTGAACCGGGCGACCCGGTCACCCCTAAACGATCGCGAGAGGGTTGAGACAAACATAAGGCCGTTGGCCAGAAGATCGGCCTCGATCTTTCGGGATACGGACATGACGGGGCCAAGGAGGCGCCGGGCACGCCGGTTCTGATGAGTGCGGATCCGGGAATGGGCAAAAGAAACGGTGAGGGTCGTTTCAGGCCCAAAGATCCTGACCTCTTCGCCGCCGCCGAAGGAGGCGATCAGCGCCGAGATCTTGGCCGTTTCCATACGGTTGCTTTTGTCGAATCTGAGATTGTACTTTTCTGCGGCGCGGGAGAGCGAAACGGCAGGATCCCTGCCGATGATCCTGACAAGTCTTGTCCCGTAGGGCAGTGAATCGGTCAGCCGGAAAAGAGCGGCATTGTCGGGAGCTATGTCCTGAAGCGAGCCGGCGGCGATCAGCGCGGGGCGTTCTGTTTCGATGAGATGCAGGAGCCGCGGAAACGTGAGGTCGCGTTCCTCGGACTCAACCCGGGAGTCGGTGACGCGGACGAGACCGTAAACCGCGTCGGAGACGGGGCCGGCGGTTCGTCTGATCATATCGATGCCGAATACTAGCTGAGTCATGGAGTCGTTACGAAGCGGACCGCCTCTTCTAGATCATAGGATGTCTGGTATTTCTTTGCGAAGTAGGTGATGACGGTGTCAAGGTCGTGACGGAGGGTCGCGTCGGCGTTCTGATGCGTCGGGGGGATCCACTGCGGCCAGTCGATGAGCCAGACGAGTTCGCCGTCGGTCATGATGTTGTATTCGGAGAGGTCTCCGTGGATGAATCCGGCGGCGTAGGCTTTTTTGACTTCGGTGAGGATGTCGAAGTATATGGTGCCGGGATCTTCCAGAACACAGCGGAAGAGGTTGGCGCCGGGGACCTGCGACATGACGATGATATGCCGGTTGATGTCGATAGGGACCGGGACGTTGACTTTGCCGTTTAAGGCTTTGAGTGCTTCATATTCCCGTTCGGCAGATTTTGCGGAGGCGAATATCCAGGGGCAGTGTCCTTCGCCGGGCATATATTCACGATTGGTTTTGAGGGTCTGGAAGGACCGCTGGCCGACTTTGTGTAGTTTGAGGACGACGATGCCAAAGCCGAGCGCTTCGTAGATCTCGGATTCTTTGCCGACCCCGATCATGCTGCCGAGGGCGGAGATGGTTTTTTTGCCGGCGAGGTCGGAAAGGGCGATGGCGTCGTATCCGGCAAATATGAGGGTGTAGCCTTTGTAGGGTACGGAGTCGGAACGGATGAGATCGCGATGGATGAGATTGCCGAGACGGTATTTCATTTCCGGAGGAGAGAGCTTGACGGCGGCGCGAAGATCGTCTTCGGGGACCCAGCGGTAGTGTTTCATCATCCGCTCGAGGGCATGGAGGATACGTATTTCGTATTTATGGAGGGATTTTATAATGTCTGCATCAATGGGCATTGGTGATATACGTTTGGCGGTGATGGGACAAATAGATAATTGTAAAGATATCGTTAGCCGGCCCAAAATCCAGGGGTTTTACCCATTGATTGCTTTTTGCGGTGAATGCGTGCCGGCAGGTCAACATCTATGTAGATAGACATACGTGTTGAAAAAAAGATAAGGGGGGAAGGACTGCGTCCGTAAGTAAGTAAATACGGGAAGAAAATTGCTCATCAATCACTTTTAGTTTATAATAGGACTTACGCGGTGTTCTTTTCCCATACAACTTAGAAGACTCGCAACTCCTATTTAAAAAATATGATACCCCCCTTCAATCCTCCAAGATCATGTAACTGGCAAAGTAGGTATCATTACCCGCCGGTTCGACATAATCCAGGATATACACCTCCCTTTGATAATTCGGATCCCAAACGAGAGCATATATCAGACCTCCGCCGGACTTGCCGAGGGATATCCCCTCCCGTACAAACGACATGCAGTATGAGTTGGTTAAACCCAACTGATTTGTTCCAACAAGCGTTTTATCTCTGGAAAAAGCAAGAATTGTGCCGTTTCCCGTGACCGCAAATGGAGAGAGACCTTCTCGTTGGAATTCACTTTCCGGATCCATGATCATTTCAGTTACAGAGGAGATGCCTTCGACTGCTGCAAGATAATGCATTGTCCTTACCTGGCTGATCAATTCATTTCGTTTCTGCCAGTCGATACTGACGGTATGAGAAAATGCGGCATTATGTTCATACATTCCTGCTCCGATGTACCACTCGTTGTTTATGGGCAGCACATAGGACAGTTTTAATTCTGTTTCGTAATTCTGGTTTGGATTTGGATACAGATAAAATACATACCCTCCTCCCTGCTGTGCCCGGGCGATCATTCTCTGTATATATTTCACTCCGGTCGAATCTTCTGCTGACCAGGAATCCTTCCCGACAAGAGCCGGCTGATACGGGTGTGACAGGAAGGTGCCGTTCATATCTCCGGCGAATATATACATCTCGCCGTCAATGAACTCCCCGTTTGGATCATTGAATGCTGCAAGTGCCTTCTCTTCTCCCTCTTTATTGGCATAAACGAAGGCATTCACTACGAAGGCTTTCAGCTCTTCCAGGGTCGTTGTGGTCTCTGTTATTTCACTGGATCTTGGGAAATTGTCGACAAGCACGACCCGCCATTTTTGTCCATATCCCGGATCTGATGTACTCCATACGGCGTTCCTCTGAGAAATATTGTTCAATTCGGCTGAATAGTAAATGTAGGATACATGCCCGGACGTGTTTGTGAGGATCTCTGAGGCTGCTTTGGTGAATGAAGGTGTATTATCTAGTGATGTGTTCTTGAGATCGATGCCGATTTGCCGCGAGTCCTCGTCATAGAGCACGATACCGTTTTCCTGAGCGACCCAAACGGTGTACCCGTAGTCTGCTCTGAGTCTATCCACCGCTCCGGAGAGCAGATATATTATATTCAGAGATACCTGCAGGGTCCCGTCAAAATTACCCTCTGCATCATACACGGGTGCAATGACCTTGACACCACGTTCTTTGTTTTGGAATGCGCTGTATCCGGATATTATACAGGCGGATCCGGCAGCTTTGAACTCTTCTTCAGTGAATGGCGGGGTCTTGATCACCCTCCCAACGAGCAGCTGGTTATTCTCTTCCCCGGTGATCGCCCTCAGAACGTTGTCCGCGTCGACGCGGCCCATATCATAAGACATAGGGAGCTCACTTTTCAGTTTCAGTAACGCCAGATCTATCGAAGGGTCATCTGCCGGCACGCCGTCCAGTTCTCTCGCCGCATCCCACACCAATGCAGTTATCTGCTTCATCTGATCATCGATCGTCTGCATATACGGGTCGAGGACATCATCCATTTCCGCGTAATACTCATCTGAGACTGGCTGAAGCGTCGGTGTATTCTGAGAAATAATACAACCGGATGTTGATAACAAAAGAAGAACTATCCCAATGAAAATTATCTTAGAAAAAGCACGTTGTAACATTATCTTATCTGGTCTCCTACTGAACAATCTAGAGGGAAAGTAATTATACTTTTTGTATGAGGGTATTTTGAAGCAGATATTTGCTATTATTTTTTGTTCGGCATACAATTATACTGACTATGATGATCGAACGATCACATTTGTGGTAAAATATTAATAGGATTTACGCGGTGTTGGGCTGTATCCAATCCGGGAAGGGTATGGCTGGGTGTGGAAACATGAGATTATTTAACCGCCAATAAGCCCAAATGGGCAAAGCCCATTTGAGGCGGCACGCAAGCCTTCGGCTTGCACGCAATCGCGAATAATCGCGTTCGCAAACCTTCGGTTTGCTCTCCGCTTCGGGCTTCCAGCCCTCGCTTGAATCGCATTTTTCGTGCGTTCGGGTGCTCTGCTTCGGCTGATGCGTGCAAATCGAAGATTTGCGTGCCGCCTCAAACAGGCTTTGCCTGTTTGGGCTTCGCCTACGCAGAATCGCACCCTCTCTGGAAAAGTCCACGAGCGATAAGCTCGTGAGA
>JAYFOG010000080.1:0-11177 GCA_034932965.1 Methanocorpusculum sp. | reverse complement strand
AGCTAAGACTGTGGATGAAGAATCGGTAAAGGCAGTTCTCTCTGCCGCAGGTATCGCAGTCGACGACTCCCGTGTCAAAGCATTAATTGCAGCACTTGAAGGTGTTGACATTGAGGAAGCAATCTCCAAGGCAGCAGCAGCCCCAGTAGCAGTTGCAGCAGCACCGGCAGCAGCTGGCGCAGCAGCAGCAGCAGAAGAGGCAGCAGCACCCGAAGAGAGCAAGGAAGAAGAAGAAGAGAACGCCATGGCAGGCCTTGGCGCCCTCTTCGGCTAAATCTTTTTTTAATACGGCAGTATCGAGCCGATTCGTTTGTTCCGTTGTTTTTTAGTGACTGAAGGGTCTATGAAAAAAAGTCGTCCTGATCCGGACCGCACTACATCAGTACGAGAGTTTCGTTTTCAAGATTTTTGTCCCATCTGCGTGTATCCACAGGAATCGTCTCCAGCTGCGTGAGTATTTTTATCTCATCCAAAATATCACGCCGGTCGTAGAGATAGAATTCCACCGGTTTCCAGAGAGCGACCCAGCCGATCACCACAAAACTCTGTCCGATCGCATACAGTATGTCATTTTGATAGTAGGTGCTTGTAACCACACTGCTGAGGATAAGACATATCACCAGAAAGATCAGACCGCGAAGGAGATACCGTCTCCCTTTGACCATCGAAAGTTTATATTTCTGGTTTTCTGAGCAGTGCCTCAGAGCAAAATGAGAATGGATCGCCTGTTCCATATCGGTCCGGGTCTCCTCATCATCGTAGAGTGCCTGTTCCAGATATAAGATGATCTTGGCAGCACTGCGTTTATCATTCGGCATGTCCTCAAGGGAATCCATAATATATGCTTCTGTTGCCCGATTGATCTCTTTTTCATCATTTGGCGCCGGGTCGAGCAGATTATAAAACTGGATCTGATGAGTGATCCGCAGTTCGATAGCGGTCCATGAATCATGTAATCTGCATGCCGTCATATCCGTCCCTCTTTTGCGAGAATGCCGGCGGTGATGACCTGTCCGCAGGAGATACATCCGTCACCTAACGGGGATCTTGGATTCGTGATGCAATCCACTCCAGCTTCTTTCAGTTTTTCAATGATCGTCTCCCGAATGGAGCGGTTTATGGCAACCCCTCCGGAGAGTGCCGTCTTCTGTATGCCGGTCGTTTGAACTCCCGCGAGTGCTATGTCTGCGATTCCTTTCGCAAGAGTTGTTTGAATCGACGCGGCGATGTCTTCAATACATATTCCCTCGCACAGCATTTCCATTCCCTCCCTGAGTAAGGAGGATGTCATCAAAACATCTCGGCCGTTTCGTGACTCGATAGTGATCTCCATCGGCTGGGCCACACCCCGTGCAGCATATGCTTCCAGCATCATCGAAGGTTCGCCGTCATACGTTCTTTCACGGCAGATCCCAAGCAATGCAGCTGCAGCGTCCAGAACTCTGCCTGTCGATGTTGTCACCGGTGTGTTGAATCGTCTTTCGGTCTGCTGGGCAAGGACCCGAAGGGCTGTCTCACTCCACCCTCTTCTCTGGAGAAGTGACATGGTCGCTTCGGTCGGAAGAATCCCGTAGAGCATTCTCTCCGGAAACTTTGTTGCGAGGTCCCCGCCCGGCATCAGGACCGGTTCGAGGTGCCCTGTTCGGATGTATCCGTTTCCCGGTGATCCGGCGAGGATCTCCCCGCCCCAGATGGTTGCATCGTCTCCATACCCGACCCCGTCGATCGCGATACCCACGACCTCTTCAGTGGTCACCGAAGCAATGTGGGCACGGTGATGCTGGACCGGGCAGAGAGTTGCCCCGTATCTCTCGGAAAGTTCCTGTGCGACCCGGGTGCTCAGGAACTGGGGGTGAAGGTCATGGGCAATGATCTCGGGAACCGATCCGATAAGACTGGTCAGTTTTTCGATCGTCTCTTCTAAATATGCGACGGTCGGGGGGTTTCTGATGTTTCCTATATGCGGTGATGTAATCAGAAACCCGCCGGTATATACTGTTGTATTTGCGTTCCGTTCCGGTCCTACGCCGAGGATCTGTCTGTTCCCAAGATCGAGGCGTGTTCTAAACGGCGCAAATCCGCGCGACATGCGGATCAGATACCCGTCTCTTACAATCGAATCATCACATCGGTTCACGATCTCGCGGTCGTGGGTAAGAATATAGTCCACGACCCGCCCCATCTTTTCGATGATGATCCCGGTTTCGGTGATCATCGGTGTTCCGGGAGCATTCGCACTCGTCATTACCAATAGAGGGGATTTGAGTTTTGCAAACAGCAGATGGTGAAGCCCGGTGTACGGCAGCATGATCCCGAGATTATGGAGTTTCGACAGGGATCCGTGTGATCCCGGATCGATCTTGTCAAGGATCATGATCGGATGGACCGGTCCTTTCAGAAGTTCCCACTCCTCCTCTGAAGGGGATGTCACATACTCTTCGACCGATTCGGGCTTCATCATCACCGCGAGTGACTGATTCGGCCGTCCGAGAAGAGTTTTCATTCGTTCTGCCGTCTCTTCAGTGCAGCAGATATGAAATCCTCCGATCCCTTTCACCGCCACGATATTTCCCGCATCCAGAAGTTCTGCGGTGAAGGAGATCGGATCGGCCGCCTGGATGATCTCTCCGGTTCCTTTCAGCAGAGAAAGTTTCGGCCCGCATTCGCTGCATGCAATCGTCTGGGCATGATGTCTTCTGTTTCCCGGATTTTCATACTCTTTCAGGCAATCTGCGCATGCCGGAAAATCATCCATACTCGTTCGTTCCCGGTCGTAGGGGACTGACCGGATAATACTGTATCTTGGTCCGCAGTCGGTACATGACGTCGCCCAGTATCCGAAATATCTGCTTTTTGGATCCATGATGTCATGCAGACAGTTTTCGCAGGTCGCAATATCTGCAGGCACGAACCCCGTCCTTGCCCCGTCCTGACTTTTCAGAATAAAAAATCCTTTTGGCGGGGTCCAGTCAGGCAGGGAATACACTGAAACCGAATCGATGACCGCCATCTTCGGCCCTTTTGCCGCTTCACGGCAGAACTCATCGAACTTTTCCCCGCCGGCATCGATCTCCACTTCGCTCCCGTGATTGATGACCGTCCCGCTGATTCCGTACCGCTGTGCCAGTGCATAGACAAACGGACGGAATCCCACTCCCTGCACGATCCCGCGCAGGATTATTTTACCTGACTTCATCAATCCCTCTCAAAAAGGATTATAGAATCACAGACAATATAAGTGTAGGGTTTTGTGCCCCACATATTTTCTTTGTGGAGCGCCTATAATACAGATAGGAGATATACCATGCCTGATGATCCATTAACCAACATCCTTCGCAGTAAACGTGAAACGACCAGATTCCAGGTCTTAGTCGAGGTCGCCGAGCACCAGCCTTCGATCCGCCAGCAGGAGATTGCGGAAAAACTCGGCGTGACCCCTCAGGCGATATCAGAATATGTGCGTGATCTTGCTGATGAAGGCTATATCAGCGCAGAAGGAAGAGGGCGGTATTATGTCACACATAAAGGGGTCGAGTGGGTCCTGAACAACGCGGAGATCCTGGAATCCTACGCCCGGCATGTACGCCGTGACATCATCCATCAGGTCGTTACCTGGGCCGCCATCGCTGATTCCGATCTCAAAGCAGGAGACTCGGTCGGGGTATACATGAAATCCGGCTGGCTGTATGCGGGCAAACGCCCCCAGACGGCGATGGGAATGGTCACCGCCGATGCAGCGGAAGGTATGGACGTCGGCGTAGCAAGACTTGCAGGCATCATCGAACATACGGAAGGAAAAGTGGACGTTGCCAAAGTCCCGCGCATCGAACGCGGCGGCTCTAAGATGGTTTCTGCAGCAAAATTCCTTGCTCTTGCAAAGAATGCCGATATCATCGCAGCAGTCGGTCTTGAGGCCTACCTTGCCTGTAAAAATTCAGGCATCACGCCGGATATGTTCTTCGGTGCGCGGGAAGGGACCGTCGAGGCGGCATTCCACGGAATGCGCTGTCTGATGCTGATCGTTGACGAGGAGTTCACCGATTTCCTGAAACGCCTGGAAACTGCGGGTCTTTCCTATACGATCCACGAACTGGTGACTGAATAACGTGACGACCATCGTCCAGCCCTGGAAAAAGGGGTATAAAGTCTATTTTTGTGACGACGCAAAGGCAGGCAGAATCAAACATGTAGGTACGGTCGAACTCGAAGCGACCTCAAAAGGGATGCGTCCGTCTGAGTTTTTTGTCAGAAGGCCGGGCACTTCCCACGCTGAGAAGACGCCAACAAAAGAGTTCATCACCGTTCTTCGCGCAAACGGCCCGATCAAGCTTACCCAGACCCTGCCTGAATTCCAGGATTTTCTCAGGGGCATGCAGTTATCCTGGGAGACAACGACGCTTTGCCGCACCTGTCTCTTTGATGACCGGATCACCCCCCTTACCGAAGAGACCCGTATCAGATGCGGGCAGGAGTTCGTCTGTCTTGACTGCGCAAGGCGTGAGCTTCGCCGTGAACTCGGTCACATAAAGCATCTGGGGAAACGCACGCAGCTCCATATCGAAAATCTTCTCGAAGAGTATCGTGATCTTGACATGGTTCTTGCCATTCTCCAGCCCGAGTCGCTCGATACCAAAAAGACCATGTTCGACCGGCTCGAGGCGCATGATCAGACGCCGACGGAACGTATAGAAAACCTCCCTCTTCCGCGGGAATTTATCGAACGGTGCGGTGTTGAGACCTTGATGCCCGCTCAGCAGCGTGCGGTCGAGTCGGGTCTTTTGTATGGGAAAGATCTCCTTGTTGTCGCAGCGACGGCAAGCGGTAAAACATTCATCGGCGAGATGGCCGGGCTGAAAAATTATCTCGAGAAGCGCGGAAGAATGCTGTTTCTCGTTCCTCTCGTAGCTCTTGCAAATCAGAAGTATGACCGGTTCTCTGAAAAATACAAGACCATAACCCAGACCTCGATAATGACCGGTGTCTCCCGGGTGAATCTGCCGGAGACCCGTCCGGTTGGAAATCGCGGTGCCGGCGGCGGGATCGTCGTTGGAACATACGAAGGTATGGACAATCTTCTCAGGAAAGGGATGCCGGTCAGCAATATCGGAACAGTCGTGATCGACGAGATCCAGATGCTCGAGGATCCGGAACGCGGTCATCGGCTCGACGGACTGATCGCGAGACTGAAATACATCGCGCCAAAAGCCCAGTTCCTCTATCTTTCGGCAACGATCGGTTCACCGAACCTTCTCGCAAAAAAACTGAATGCAGCTCTTGTATCGTATGCCGACCGGCCGGTGGCTCTGGAACGCCATCTGATCTTCACAGAAAAAGACGGCAAGATCCCGTTCATAAAAAAACTGGTGTTTGAGGAGTTCAACAAAACCTCCTCGAAAGGATTCAAAGGGCAGACGATCGTTTTCACGAATGCCCGGAGCAGATGTCATACCGTGGCCGAGGCGATCGGCGGGACGGCCGCTCCGTATCACGCCGGCCTTACTTCGCAGGAACGCCGGGCCGTCGAACGGCAGTTCGAAGAAGGAAAACTTGCCTGCGTTGTCACAACTGCAGCCCTGGCAGCCGGCGTGGATTTCCCGGCGAGCCAGGTGATCTTCGATGCTCTCGCGATGGGGATCGACTGGCTGTCCGTTCAGGAGTTCCATCAGATGATGGGACGTGCCGGGCGGCCCGACTTCCATGATCTCGGGCGTGTTATCGTTCTCGCCGAGCCCGGGGCCTCATACTCGCGTGAAACCAAACTCACCGAGGAGGAAGTTGCCATCCAGCTCCTCAAAGGAGATATGGAAGAAGTCTCTCCGGTGTATGATATCGAGGAGACATCTGAAGAGTTTGCGGCAAATGCCATTACCTGCCGGGGACGTGAAGCTGATATCGTCGCCGTTGGAAACAGCATGGTCGGCGTGGGAGACGATCCGATCCAGGAACTTCTGAGACACAAACTCGTCAGAAAATCCGGCGGGATCCTGGAGCTCTCCCCGCTTGGAAAGGTCATGGCCGAACACTTCATCGGCATGGAACGGTTATTGGAGATCGACAAACTTGTTCGCGTTATGGATGATCCTTTGGAGATGATCGCCGAACTTTCCTGTATGGACGATGAACGGGAGAAAGAGAAACGCCGGACCGACCGCCGTTCGACTGACAAAAAGGAAGCCGCCTGGATCGGGGACAAGAAGGCCTCCGCCAAACCCGCCGCCGAGCCGGCCTGGGTCGCGAAAAAGAAGGAGATCCATGCAGAGGAAAAGCATGCTCACGATGATGAACGGCGCAAAAAAGCCGGATCCCGAAAACTCCGCCGTGAATCAGCGGAGCCTGAGATGCCGGCAGCTCCCCGCCGGGCGAACAAGGAGATGGAAGATCGGGTCGAGCGCAAAAAACGCGAAGCCTCCCAGTATATTCCTCCGCCGAAGCGAAAACAGCAGAATGCCCCGGCGGCCGGCGAACCTGCATCCAGATCCGGGTCGGCAGCCGGTGATCCGCTCACCTTCATCGAGACCGCTGTCGATCTCAGACGTGCCGGAAAATATGACGAGGCATTGTCGATGCTTGGCAATTATGTTGCCGACAATCCGAAAGACAGCCGCGCCCTTGTTGAACTCGGGAAGGTGTATGATCTTCGAAACGAACGGGATACCGCATATTTGTGTTATCAGAGAGCTGCTGCGGCCGATACCAGAAACCGTGAAGCGATCGACAGAATGAATGCATTCCTTATCGGGATCACCGTCGACATCGATACGGATACTCCCGGCGCCGGAAAAGGACCGGCTGTCGTGAAAAAGAAAAAAGAGTGAGGATTCCCTCTACCTTTTTGTATTTTCCATCCTCTCCGCATGACTCATTTTTGAGAGGATGATAACTTTATTCAGATCAAGACCGCAGAGTTTTGCAAACCTCGTGCCGTAATCCGGATCCGCAAGATAACAGTGGGCAGCGTGCCGGTACTTGATGTTCATCGTTACGCCCTCCATGTTTCGTGCGGTGTTTTCGATCAGGACCTGTTTTTTATCCTCCGTCATCAAACGGTAAAGATCTCCCGGCTGATAGAAACAGTCGTCGTTCACATCATCCTTCTGCTCATACCTGTCCATATCTCCGGAAAGCGCCAGCGAAGGATCACGGTAAGCCTCCTGCTGTTTCCATTCATCATAACTGTTTGGCACATACCCTTTTGCAGCTCCGTAGTTCCCGTCCACCCGCATCTGCCCGTCCCGGTGGAATGCATGGACATCTACTTTAGGGCGGTTCACGGGGATCAGCGAATGATTCACTCCTAACCGGTAACGCTGTGCATCGCCGTAGGAAAACAGTCTGCCCTGCAGAAGTTTGTCCGGCGAGAGGCCGACTCCCGGAACGATGTTTGCCGGATTGAACGCCGCCTGCTCCACATCGGCAAAGTAGTTCTCCGGGTTTCTGTTCAGTTCAAGCACGCCGACTTCTCTCATCGGATACTCTTTGTGACTCCAGACTTTGGAGATGTCGAACGGATTTTCTTTTCTGACTCTTGCCTCCTCTTCGGTCATGATCTGGAAGTACATCGTCCATCTCGGGAACTCTTTTCTCTCGATTGCTTCAAAGAGATCCCTTTGATTGCTTTCCCGGTCTTTGCCGACGAGAATTTCAGCTTCCTGGTCGGTGATATTTTTGATTCCCTGCTGGGTCTTGAGATGATACTTGACCCAGACCCGCTTCCCTTCGGCATTGATCAGACTGTAGGTATGACTCCCAAATCCGTGCATGTGCCGAAAACTTGCCGGGATCCCCCGGTCAGACATGACGATCGTCACCTGATGAAGAGCTTCCGGAAGTGATGTCCAGAAGTCCCAGTTGTTCTGTGCAGAACGCATGTTGGTTTTCGGATCGCGTTTTACGGCATGGTTCAGATCAGGGAACTGCAGGGGGTCTCTGATGAAAAAGACGGGTGTGTTGTTGCCGACCAGATCCCAGTTTCCTTCTTTGGTATAGAATTTGATTGCAAATCCCCGGATGTCGCGTTCTGCATCGGCCGCTCCCCGTTCACCTGCCACGGTCGAAAACCGGACAAAGACATCGGTCTTTTTTCCTTTCTCGAAAACTTTTGCTTTTGTGTATTTTTCCACGTCGCCGGTCACGGTAAAGGTGCCGAATGCCCCGGAACCTTTTGCATGCATACGTCTTTCCGGGATTACTTCCCGGTCAAAATGTGCAAGTTTTTCCAGAAACCACAGATCCTGGAGCATCAGCGGGCCACGCGGGCCAGCTGTGAGCGAGTTCAGGTTGTCGGCTACCGGCGCTCCGTTTTCATGCGTAAGATCATGTTTTTTATCCATAATATCATCTTACTCATTTTCGAAGATAAAAAGTACTGCAATGTGATAAAAAAATTATTGGCACTGATTGCCAAGTTCGTAGAGTGCATATAATTCATTTGCAGCATCGGCGCCGGCACGACGCATTGCCTGTTCGATGAGGACTTCGGCACATTCGGGCGGCAGGCATCCTACTCCCTCTTTTCCGACCCGGATGAGGTCGATAAGGGAAATGAACTCCTCTTCCGTGAGCCGGTTCAGCCGTGCTGCAAAATCATCCGCATCCTTTGCATAATGGTTCGCTACCGGGGGCAGGATCGAGCGAAACGCTGTATCTGATTTCCCGCAGATAAGGGTGTCACACTCCGGGGCGAGTTTCAAAAGAAGGGCTATATCTTGTTCGGATAATATGCGGGCCATATGCTAAGGTTTTGCGGTCATGGATTAATTAGGTTTTGCAAAGGGAACATAGATCCCGCGAGATCCGAAGAACATAGAGGATCTCCCCGTCTTCCTGCCGTTCCTCTGCAGTTACGAGAGCGATCAATGCTTCTGCATGACAGATCTTCAGCACTTCACCGATGCCGGTAAGAGATGAGATGAGAAGGAGGATCCGCCCGAACTTCGAAAGATGCGGGGGTGCTGCATGCAAAAATCGTTCGACCGCGTCCCGGCCGGATGGTCCGCCGTCGAGAGCATATTCCAGCCAGTCGTCAAGCCGCTCTTTTGGGTCCGTCGGGAGGTAAGGTGCGTTGAATAGTATCAGATCGAACTCGCCGCAAACGGGATCAAAGAGATCTCCTCTGATGACCTCGACACCGTTTACTTCGTGTGCATACTGTGCAGCGTGGGGATTTATTTCAACAGCGAGCACATTCGGCGTTACTTCTATTATGGATTTTGCTACTGCCCCCGAGCCGGTCCCGATCTCAAGGACCCGGTCGGTTGGTTTTACCTCGGCGAGTGCAGCTTTTATCAGGAGATATGTATCGTCAGAGGGAAAATAGATCTGGGTTTTGTCGATATCCATTATATCAAATATGAAAGCCGGTTGGCAAGCCCGATGAAGTCCGTGACCGAAAGCATCTCGGGACGTTTGCCGAGAAGATCTTTTGGCAGTTCATTGATGAGCGCGGTCATTGTCTCTTCCCCGTAGATGCTTTTCATTCCTTTGAGTCCGTTCTGGATGGTTTTTCTCCGGTGGGAGAAGAGTTCGCGAACGAGAACTGCATGTACCTCGCGGTTCTCTATTTTGACGGGGGGTTCACGCGGGACGATCTTCACCACGGCCGAATCGACTTCCGGCGGAGGATCGAATGCACGGGGCGGGAGTTTGAGGATGAGTTCAACATCGGCATAGGTCTGCACCATTACGGAAAGTCGGCCGTACTCTCCATCGCCCGGCGGTGAAACCATTCTCTTCGCAAATTCCCACTGATACATCAGGACCGCTGTCTCGAATCCGATCTCGAGAAGTCTGAACGTAATCTTCGAAGAGATGGAGTAGGGCAGGTTTGCGATCACCAGATCGAAATCCGGGAGGTCAACTCTGGAAGCATCTCCCCGGGTGATGGTCAGCTGACTGGTGGAGAGTTCGGCGCTGAATCTTTGTTCAAGGTTTGGGAGAAGTGTTCCGTCCAGTTCGACTGCTCTGACGTTTGCTCCCCGTTCGAGAAGAGCTGCGGTGAGAACTCCTCCGCCCGGTCCGACCTCAAGCACATTTCGTCCCCGGATCGGGACTGAATCGGCGATGAGGTCCACGGCGTCTGTATCAATCAGAAAATGCTGATCCTTTGGCGCTTTCATAAAAAAGATTATTTTGAGGTAAAGAGATGATACTTCTCTTCCGGATTTTCGAGTTCGAGCATGATCCGTTCACGGATGAACTTCTCCGGTTTCTGGAGGGTCTTGACCCGGGCGCGGATGTCCTCGAAGCTGTCAAACGGTTTTTTCTGGCGTTCTTCCAGGGTGTCGGTAAGGGTTTTTTTCCCGAATCCGGGGAGGAGATTTAACATATGCATCTTGAGACTGATGGGAACGGCCGTGTTGTAAAATTCCACGAACCGGCCTTCAGATGCTGCAATGATCTTTTCAACTACCGGCTCAAGTTCGCCTTTTGCGGTCGGCGTCAGTTCATCGTAGGAAAGCCGGCGTTTTACCCGCTCGACATGTTTCCTCTCCTCTTCGCCGATGTAGACTTTGTCGTGCAGATTGATCGCGACGTCTTTTTTTGCGATGAGTTCAAGGAGTTTGAACTGGTCAGTGCCTACAGCGATAATGATCGATTCACGCTGATTCAATGGACGTCTGTCGCTTGCATATCCCCACTGAAGATAGTCAAGGACTACAGCTTCGACTTCCTTTTTATCGGTCCTCTCAGTCTTTGGCGGCATTTCTACCACTCACTCGTATTTGTGCAGAGTGTCAAGGATCTGATCTAAATCTTCGGGAAGAAGGGTGAACCGCTCTTTTGCATAGATCGCCCTGATCTCATCACGGCTCTGCGGGATGATGTTGACGATCCTGTGGGCGATCTCCGGCTTCATTTTTTCCATTGAGGCAAGGTCAACAAGGAGTGACTTTGCCGTTTCAACACTGCATTTACTGAGGCTGTCTGCATGGTCAATACTCTTACGCAGTTCGTATGATATGCTCCGGGATGGTTCATCACCCTGTTCTCCAACCGAACGTTTTTCGCGGATAGCAATAAGTTCTTCGCGAAGCTCTGGAAGGGTCATCATATCTTCACTGATAATTTTCTTTACTTTCATGCGAGACTCCTGATAAATGTAAAATAAGTATTTGGGGGTTAATTATATTTCTGCGCCGTGAGGTGCTGCGGTCTTGCAATGACTGTTTTGGTTGCAT
>JAYFOG010000079.1:0-8340 GCA_034932965.1 Methanocorpusculum sp. | reverse complement strand
CAGCCGAAGCAGAGCACCCGAACGTAAGGAAAATGCGATTCGCGAGGATTCGCGGAGATTCGCGGTTCTTTTATCTCATACACTCACACTAATGCCGTACACTAAATCGAAGTCCATCTCATAAGGACTTCAGTTTTTTTTTCGGTTGAGAGCACACCGCGTAAGTCCTATTATCATAGATTTTTATCCGTAGAGCAGCGTCCTTTTTCCTGAAGACTTTTGGTGGACAGTGTAGATTGGCTTATATAAGGGATACATCAGCGTCACTTGCCAAAATATCATATGTGATTCCGGCTCAAATGCCAAATATTCACACTTCAAAAATAATTTGTGTTTGCAGACCTGAAATAAATCATCTGACAGACATACTCAAATTGAGGTGGAGGTTCTCTTACGAATCGGGATATTAGGACACCGACCCGCACGCTCGCAAGGCAAAGCCTTGATCGCAAATCAAAGATTTGGTCGCAAACCTTCGGTTTGGTCGCAAGGCAAAGCCTTGCTCAGCTGAGGCCGCCCCTTCGGGGCAGCCCGCCTCAGCTAAGGTCATCCCCTTTCAGCGTCCAACCGAATAGGAATCCTGATATCACCCCCGCACCATAAAAAACATACGGAGTCCAAGACCATGCAGTACCTCATCACCGGCGGAGCCGGCTTCATCGCATCCCATATAGCAGAAGAACTCATCAGGCAAAACCATGACGTAGTCCTCCTCGACGACATGTCTGCAGGCAGCACGAAAAATATCCTGCCCGGCGCCGAGTTCATCAGAGGCTCGGTCACCGACCGCACCCTCCTCGCCGAGATCTGCAAAACCCATACCTTCGAAGGGATCTTCCATCTGGCAGCGGTCGCCAGCGTCCAGAAATCCATCGAGGATCCAATACTCGTCCATGAAGTCAATGCAACCGGGACACTCAACATCCTCAACGCCGCAAAAGAACACAGCATCCGAAAGGTCGTCCTTTCTGCGTCAGCCGCGGCATACGGCGACAACCCGGTCTTCCCGAAAAGAGAAGACATGCTCCCCGAGCCGCTCTCCCCCTACGCGGTCTCAAAAATCGCCGGAGAGATGTACTGCAGAAACTTTGCCGACCTCTTCGGCGTCGAGACAGTGGCTCTTCGCTACTTCAATGTCTTCGGTCCCCGTCAGGACCCAAACGCCGAGTATGCCGCCGTCATCCCAAAGTTCATCGAAAAGATCGTTCGCGGCCAAAACCCTGTCATCTTCGGCGACGGAAACCAGACACGCGACTTCGTCTTCGTCAAAGACGTTGTCCAGGCAAATCTGCTTGCAATGAACTCCGCCGCATGCGGGATCTTCAACATCGGGACCGGCATCCAGACCTCATTGAACGATCTTGCGGCAATGATCATGCGTGCAGCGGGCGTCACCTGCGAAATAATCTACGAAGCCCCAAGACCCGGCGACATCAGATACTCGGTCGCCGACATCACCAAAGCGGGGAAGGAGCTGGGCTATGCCCCGAAGTACTCCATCGAAGACGGCATCAGAGAGACGGTGATCTTTAAGCGAGGGTCGTAGACCCGAGTCGGAGAGCAAATCCCTGATTTGCGAGCAAACGAACGAAGTGAAGCGGAGAGCAAATCCCTGATTTGCGAGCTTCAGAGATCTGCTTTGAGCAGGATGCAGGCAATGGCGATGAGAAGCTGAGGCCCCCACCCGCACGGCCGCAAGTTCTCACTTACGCTCGAACTTGCTCCTCTAAGGCCGGGGGCAAAAAGCCCCCGACCCGCAGTCGCAAGTCTGAAGACTTGGTCGCAAATCAAAGATTTGCTCCGCTGAGGCCGCCCCTGCGGGGCAGCCCGCCTCAGCTGAGGTCGGGCCCTTACGTGCCCGACCCGCAAATACCATAATCTCAGAACGACAAAGTATACAGAACAAAACGAGTTGAAAATGTCGGATTATCGAGTGACGCTGGAAGCAGGGTGGACCGTCAAAGACGTAGAATCGGTCCAGGATGCCATAGGAATAGCAGTAAGTGAAGCAGGCAAACGCCTGCACCCGTCGGCAAAATTCGTCGACGTGGACGTAATGAACACCCCCTGCCCGTACTGCGGAAAAGAGATCAACACCGCCCTCGTGATCGCACGGACCGGTCTTGTCGGCCTGCTCCTCTCCATGAAGGTCTTCAAAGCAGAAAACCCCGAACACGCAGAACACATCGCCAAATCCGTCATAGGCAGAGCCCTTCGGGACGTCTCCCTCGCCACCTATTCTGTAGAACCTATCGAAGGTGACCAGATTGCAGAATAAAACCATCTCCGTCTCCGGCCACCTCTGCATAGACTACATCATCACCGTCGACGAATACCCCCCCGTCGGCGAATCCAGACGCGTATCAGAACGCAAGATCTACTTCGGCGGAGGCGCCGCAAACATCGCCGCCGGCATCGCCAGACTCGGCGGACAGGCCGAACTCATCTGTGCCGTCGGACAGGACTATCCCGGCAGCGAATACGAAAAATACCTCAATGAACTCGGCGTCGCCACCACTCTATTCACCAGCGGCAAAAACTGCTCCACCGCCTTCATGGTGAACAATGCCGCCGGCGAACAGATAACCTACTTCGAATGGGGCGCAGGCGAAGCCTTCTCCCGCGCCGTCCCGCCCGCACGCGACTTCGTCCACATGGCAACAGGCGACGCCGCATTCAACATCAGCATCGCCAGACAGGCAAAATTCGCCTCACTCGACCCTGGCCAGGATGTAAAATACTACACCGCACGCGACCTCACCGAACTCCTTGGCGAGATCGACATCCTCATCTGCAACAACTACGAGATGGACATCATCCAAAACACCCTCTCCTGCAGCGAACGAGACATCCTCCAAACCGTCCCGCTCACCATCATCACCCGGGGAAGATCCGGCAGCACCATCCACTTCGACGGCGGCGCCGAACAGATCCCCGCCCTGACCGTCAAAGCAAAAGACCCCACCGGCGCAGGCGACGCATATCGGGCAGGCTTTTTCACCGCATGGAAAAAAGGCCTCGACCCCGTCACCTGTGCAAAGATAGGCACCACCACCGCCTCATTCGCCGTCGAAAAGACCGGGACCCAGACCAACCTCCCTGACTGGGAAACGATGGCCAAGCGTTACCGGGCACACTTCGGCAGACTGGAGATCTAGGATGAGCTGGGCCGCACTCACCTCCGGAGGCAAGGACTCGATCCTTGCAGTCCAGAAGGCCGTCGACGCCGGCATGCACGTCTCCCACCTCGTCACCGTCGTTCCAAAAAACACCGAATCATACATGTTCCACTCGGCAAACCTCGCCGCCGTGCCTGTGATCGCAGAACGCTGCGGCGCTCAGTATGTGGAGATCGCCTCGGCCGGCGAAAAGGAACTGGAGGTCGCCGACATGGAAAAAGGCCTTGCCGCCCTTGACGTGGAAGGCGTGATCGTCGGGGCGATCGAATCCGAGTATCAGCGCTCCAGGGTCGCCGCCGTCTGTGAACGGCTCGGCCTCAAGGTCTGGCTTCCGCTCTGGAAAATGGACCCCCTAACCCTCATGCGTGAGGTCGCCTCCAGGATGGATGCCGTGATCGTCGTCTGCGCAGCAGACGGGCTGGGCGAAAACGTCCTTGGCAGAAAAATCGACGACGCCCTCATCGACGTCCTGCTCTCCGTCCAAAAAAGCCGGAGGATCCACCTCGCAGGAGAAGGCGGAGAGTATGAATCCCTCGTCCTGAACGCCCCCTGCTTTTCAGCGCCGCTCAACTGCTCGGAGATGAGATTCAGGTATGAAGGACTCCGCGGAGAAGTCTCCATCGAAAGGTTCTGGTAACATGAAACGTGAAGTAAAAACCGAATCACTAACGAAGTATCTCTTCGACGCGCCGAAATGGCAGGTCTCGCTTGCAGTCATAATTTTGCTCGGCCTCGCCGTCGACGGGATCGTCTTCCTCTTCACCGGCGAGATGCGGGGGATCGGATTTGCCTTCTCGATACCCGCCGTCGCTGCTCTGATCCTGACAAAACCCTTAGTCAGTGCGACCGCCCGCCAGGAGTTCACCTGGAACAGATCGGGTCTGCTGGCACTCGCCGGCCAAGTGTTCATGCTGCTTTGGATGGTCACCGGCATCTTTCTTGGAGCGGGATTCGCCTACGTCTTCGGCGTCGGGTTCATCCTGGCGATCCGGCTCGTCGTTCTCGCCGCAGTCGCTGACTACCGGTTTGGAAGGATGTACGGACCTGCCGCGATCCAGACCTTCGCCGGAGCGGTCGTCGGGGTCTGGTTCTTCGGCCCGGAATTCGTTATTCCGGCCGTTGTTTCCATAATCGTGTTCACGATCGGTGTCATCAGCTTTTTACTCCTCTTCGACCTGCCGATGAAACGGACCAGCGGGGTCGGCGCGATGCACTTTGTCAACGCGTTCCTTGCGCACCTGACAAACGGATCGAACGATCTCGAGGAGTACTTCCACAATATCAGCGAGTATGTCTCGGTGCCGGAGACGACGTTCTTCTTCCGGCGTGCCGGCAAACCGGATGTCTGGTTCGTTATCCCGAACCTTCACCCCGGTCCGATGGCAGAGATCGGCGGCAGCAACTTCCCCAAAGTCCTGCATGATACCTTTGCAGATGACGCGATCCTTCTCGTATCCCACGGCTGCGCCAGTCATGATCTGAACCTCATCTCCAACCGTGAGACGAAAACCATCTCGAAAGCGATCCAAAGCACCCGCGGCTCGGTGGTTTATACAAATGTTGCGAGCCTCCCCGTCAGAACGAAACACGGGACCGTCTCGATCCTGTCGCAGAGATTTGGCGACTCGCTTCTGATGATCACGACCCGGTCGCCTGAAATGACGGAGGATATGGACTACTCGATCGGCAGGATCGTAATGGGTGAAAGCAAAGGCAGATACGAAAACGTCGGGTTCGTGGATGCCCACAACTGTATGACCGCGGTCACCAACATCATCTATCCTTCGACCAAAACCGGCAACGAATTCATCACCGGAGCGGACGAAGCCATGAATCTGATGCTGGATGTAAAGATGCAGCCTTTCTCCGTCGGAGCGGCCCAGGTCATCCCGCCGTTCGAACGCAGCGAGGGTTTTGCCGATATGGGGATCATTGCGATGGTCACCGAGGTCGACGGAGTAAAAACAGCATACATCCTCTTTGACGCCAACAATGTCCATCTGGGGGTCAGAGAGATCATCCGAAACGCGGTCCTGGGGCTCGGGCTGGATGAGGTCGAGATCCTGACCACCGATTCGCATGTCGTGAACTCGGTCTCCGGCAGAAATCCGATCGGCGACGCGGTGTCGCCCGGCGAGTTCATCCCCTACGTTTCTGAAGCGGTCTTAAAAGCCGTAGATGATCTGACGCCCGCAGAAGGCGGTGCGGCGACCGGCATCTGCGAAGAGGTGGAGGTGTTTGGCCCGTCGCGTATCGTGCAGCTGACCTCGACCGTGAATGCGATCGTCACCAATCTGCTTCCTCTGGCGACCCTTCTGCTGACCACGGCATTTCTGCTGATCATGGTCGTCTGTATGATCGTGCTGTAAAAAAAGGAAAAATACTTATTTTTTGCTCTGCACGACCTCGATCGCGCAGGAACTTCTTCTGACCCGCGGAAGCGAAGCGAGCTTATTTTCATATTTATCGCAGGTAAGCCCGGATTTCGGCACCGGATCGGGAAGGACCACACCCAGTTTGCAGACGATACGGTAATTGTAGAAATCCCGCTCTTTATCATATGTATACTCGTGAGAATCCATATGCAGGCAGGTCAGACAGGGCACAACCATAATGATTAAAGATACATCCACACCATACATTAAACTGCCGAAAATGCCCCCATTCGATCTTGCCGACATCCCCCATTCGCCGGGCTGCTACCTGTATAAAGACGGCGAAGGAACCATAATCTACGTCGGCAAGGCAAAAGACCTGCGAAAACGGGTCTCTTCGTATTTTCAGAAAAAGGACCATGACGCAAAAACCGCAAAACTCGTCGCAGCGGTCCGCTCAGTCGAATACATCATAACTGCGACCGAAGAAGAAGCCTACCTTCTGGAAAACACCCTCATCAAACATCATCAGCCGAAGTACAACATCGACCTCAAAGACGCAAAATCCTACGCATACATCGAACTCACCAAAGAACCGTATCCGCGGATCACCATCGCGAGAAACACCCGCGGAAACGGCCAGCACTTCGGCCCCTTCGTCTCAGCCAAAGAACGCGACTACGTCCTCTCGGTCGTCAAAAAAACCTTCAGACTCAGATCCTGTAAAAATATGCCGAAGAACAGACCCTGTCTTCGCTATCATATAGGCAACTGCACCGGTCCCTGCGCCGGGCACGTCTCCGCCGAAGAGTATGCAAAACAGTGCAGCTATGCCGCGGATGTTTTGAAAGGCAGTACAAAAGAGATCAAAACCAAACTCGAAGAGGAGATGGCCGGATATTCGCAGAACATGGAGTTCGAAGCCGCCCTCCTCTGCCGCGACATGATCAGTGCGGTCGAAAACCTCTCCTCCCGCCAATATGTCGCCAGAAAAACCGATCATGACGAGGACGTCATCGCCTACCGAATCGCAAAAGGAACGGTGTATCTGATGGTCTTCCATGTGTACAAAGGAACGCTTGGCGGCAGGGACGAGTTCATCTTCGAGGCATCGGAAGGCTTTTTCGAGGAGTTCGTATCCAGATACTACACCGAAACTCCCGCACCAAAAGAGATCATCGTCGAAGAAGAGCTTGACGAAGCGCTTGCCGGATATCTCGGCGGTCAGGCGGGGCACACCGTCAAAATCACCGTCCCGAAACAGGGAGCCAAGAAAAAACTGCTCGAACTTGCGGGAAAAAACATCGAAACGGTCCACTTCGGCGACGACCTCAAGGTCATGGAGCTGCAGGCCGCCCTCCGTCTCAAAACACCGCCGGCAGTCATTGAATGCTTCGACATCTCCCATCTTTCCGGAACCGACACCGTCGCCTCCATGGTCAGATTCGTATCCGGAAAACCGGATAAGAAAAACTACCGGCGGTTCAAAATCAAAACGGTCGAAGGGATCGACGACTTCGCCTCCATGGCCGAAGTCGTCCGCAGAAGATACAGCCGCCTGATCGAAGAGGAAAAACCGCTCCCCGATCTGATCGTCATCGACGGAGGAAAAGGTCAGCTCTCGTCCGCAAAGCGGATCCTCGATGAACTGGAAGCCGATATACCGCTCATCTCGCTTGCAAAAGCAGAGGAGGAGGTGTTCGTCTCAGGCGTGCCGTTCCCGCTGCCGTTTGGCAAAAAGACCAAAGCCAACATGTATCTGCAGGAGATACGGGACGAGGCGCACAGATTTGCCGTCACCTACAACCGGCTGCTTCGGAAAAAGCGGCTGGTAAAATAACTCACGCCTTTTTTATCCAGGTCAGCAGCACGCCGTCGTCGATCTTCTCGATATTTTTGAGCGACAGCCGGGTGAACTCCTCAGGATCCGTGAACCCGGCGCCGTCTGCGAATGTGGGGGCATCCTTTCCGCCGATGATCAGCGCCCCGATATAGATGCGTATCTCGTCAAAGAGCCCGCTGCTGAAAAATGACCAGAGCAGCGTGGCTCCTCCTTCGACCATGAGTTTGTCGACCCCGAGTTTTGCCAGCTCGTCTAAGACGACTGCCAGATCCACCGACTCCTTTCCGGCAGAGATCACGGTCGCTTTCTCCCTCAAGGCATCGCATTTCTCCTTCGGCGCCTTGTCCGAAACAAAAACGACCACACGTCCGAGTCCTTTTTTGAACATATCGCCATCTGCAGGCATCCGCGCTGCGCTGTCGATAACGACCCGCATGGGGTGAGGATCTTTTCCGCCGGCTTTGCGGACCGCGGCATACTCATCGCTTTTGAGACGGAGCGAAGGATCGTCGGAGAGGATGGTCCCTATCCCCACCATGATCGCGTCCGAATCGGCACGCAGACGGTCCACCCTGAGAAAGTCGTCAGGACCGGAGATCTTTGTCTGTTTTCTTTCTCTGGTGGCAAGTTTTCCGTCAGCACTCATGGCTGCGTTGATTATGACATACGGACGCATACAGCTGCCTTTTGGATACGTGAACGTAGGATGGTCATAGAAAATAGAATGGGGCGAAAGTCTTATACCTTCTTATAAACGTTTACGCCAACGCGGACATCCGGGTGTTTGCGGTCGATGGGTTTGTTTCCCATGCTGGAGCCGATGATGATCGTTTTTCCAGAGGATGAAGGTCCGACTTCCTGGGAAAGATCGACCGTAATTGTAAGAATATCTCCATCAACTGACGTTTTCACATTTTTCATATCTGTTAATGTGTATGATGAA
>JAYFOG010000078.1:0-20829 GCA_034932965.1 Methanocorpusculum sp. | reverse complement strand
GCAGACCCTGCCCTGAAGTTCGACTTCGCTCACCCGCGCGAATGCTTCGCCAAAGGAGCAATCCGCGAATTCATGCCGGCTGGAGAGAGATCTCTCATCATCCCGGCACAGTAAGTGGTTGATCGACCACTCACTGTTTTTCTTTTTTTTTAACAGCTCGGTAAAGGAAAAACTGCCCGGAGTTGAGCATAAAAAATAGTTATCATCCCAAAGCCATCGGGATCAAGACGTTCCTTTCAAAAAAGATCAGATGCTGACGAATCTGTCCAGATCGCCAATGAGTTCGCGCATCCGCTTCAGAAGATGATCTGCCGTATCATACTCGCCATCAGTCAATATTGAAAGCGACATCGTATTTTCCCAGGTAACGACTACAATAATGAACGGATTTCCCGTGGTGATATTTGGATAGCTGAAAGCAGATTTCACCGAAACGCCGTTGCCGAAATCCACGATATCTTTTGGCAGGGCCCCTGCATTCGAGATGAACGGTGTTGAATAATACTCCGGCTCAAGATAGGGGTTCGCGGCAGCTGAATCCGGCTCTTCGATAGCAAACAGCTCCCCAATACCCGGAGCAGTCATTCTGTTCTTTTGAGATAAGGCTGAAACTTCATGAAGAATCGAAACAAAATCGCCCGATTCCGGAATGGGCACTCTTGACCAGTAGGAAACAGAGTAGTTTTTGATCTCGTTTCGAAGATAGGGAGGGAGATATTTTCTGAGATCGGTCGCGCCGCGGATCGGCACGATCGACATCGAGGCATTGAACGTTTTCTGCACATACTCCTGTAAGGCAGCCGCATACACAGTCAGCAAAACATCGTTCACCGTTGCATGATGCTGACGTGCAAACAATTTCATGGTCGCCAGCATCCGTGGAGAGATCTTTTGAGTGAAGAGTTTCGGCACCCCGCGTTTCTCCGGAGATATGGAAAAGAATTTCAGATACCGTTGTACAGGGATCCTTTTTTCCGCTTCAGCATGGCATATTTCCGCGCATGTCTCCAGAGAATAGGACGCAAGAAGCGGTCTCATCGACCGGTCGTCAGATTCTCGTAAGGGGACGGGAGAATAATCCGGAGCCCATGCAAGATTTCTATAACATGCCGAGATCATACCGACAATATCCCATAACCCGTGGGCGTCGGTCACCGTGTGATCAATAGAAAATACCAGCGTGCATAATGATCCGGTCTGGTCGGCAGCCACGTGCAGAGGAGGATGTTCGCACGGCAGATTCTCCAAAACAGCTGTTAGATTCGTAGGATCAGCACTGGTGACACTTACCCATTTTGGGTCCTCCGTCAGCATCACCCACCCGCTGTCCTCTGACTCAGGACTGCCGTTATAATAACATCTGAGGATTTTGACCGCATCGGCGGTTCGTTGAACAGCCGTTTCCAGTCGGTCAATATCTACAGTGCCGTTCAGTTCCAGATGAAGGGAGATGAAATAAAATCTGTTATTATTAAAATTGCGCTGAAACCGATCGAGTTTTGCGGAGCGGATAAAGATGTCGGCCATAAGAATATATCAAATAAATATTCGCTGTCAGCCTATTTCTATCTCTGCAGAAAAAATCTCGGCCCGTTCGGGATCACACGCACGAAAGAAATAGAGTTATTATCATCCAGAAAGTACAACCTGTCTGGATACCTGAATAGAGGTTCGGTAACAGAAGTATGGCAGTATCCGCAAAAACACTCACATTTCGTCTCTCTAAAGATGCGGTAGGACAGATCAGTTCTCTGACAGCTGAAGCGCTCAAAGAGGGAGACCTCGAGGTGTACGACGTCGAGCGTCTCCACCTTGCTGTCGAACAGGTCCTTTTGAAATGGCTCGCTGTTCTCGGTGAGGGAACTGAAGGCACATATCGGAGCGGAAAACGTCTGGGTCGTCAGTATATCAACCTCTCCGTATCGGGACCCAGGGTGAATCCGTTCGGAGAAGACAGCGGCGATTGTGTTTTAAACGGCGGAAACTCTGTACAGACCTTGCTTGCGAATATTGGTCTGACACCATCCTACCACTACGTCAACGGAGAAAATCAGATCGCCCTCATGCCGAAGCGGAAAAAGATCAATCCGCTTATCTATCTGATCTTCTCTATAGTTGCCGGAGTATTCGCCGGTCTTCTCTGTCGGGAACTCCCGTATGAAATCAGACATACCTTCTCCACTGTCATCGTAACTCCTCTATTCGACACCTTCATCGGACTATTGATCGCAACTGCGCTTCCCATGATGTTTTTATCCCTTATCTGGGGTATCTACAGTATTGGTGATACAGCCACGCTTGGAAACATCGGGAAACGCGTCATAGGCCGATACCTTGGCAGGATCTACTTCACGCTGATCATCTGCGCACTGGTCTGTCTCCCGTTTTTTGAGTATGCAGCCAGCGGCAGTGCGGTCAGCGGGGGAGAGTTCACAGCGATATTTTCCATGATCCTGAATATTGTCCCCTCCAACCTCATTTCACCGTTCGTCGAGGGAAATTCGCTGCAGATCATCTTTCTGGCAGTCGCATTCGGTCTTGCCATGCTGATCCTCAACAAAAAAATCCCGGTGATCGTACAGTTCGTCGGACAGGCAAACAACATCATCCAGCTGATCATGGAATGGATCACCTCGCTTCTCCCGATCATCATCTTCATCAGCATCCTTCAGCTGATGCTCACGGATATGCTCTCCGACATGTCGGGTCTCGTGAAACTGTTTGCGATCATCCTCCTCTGCGTCAGCGCAAACCTTGTGCTGATGATCATGAGTGTTTCGATCCGGAGAAAGATCTCCCCGATCCTGCTGGTAAAAAAACTGCTGCCAAGCTTTCTGGTCGCTCTTACGACCGCATCCTCTGCGGCGACCTTCTCAACAAACATGGAGTGCTGCGAGAAAAAGTTAGGCATCCATCATAAACTCGTAAACTTCGGCGTCCCTCTCGGGACCGCGTTCTCTCGGCCGGGACATGCTGCGATCTTCTTCTGTGTTTGTCTGTTTATGGCCGACAGATACGGGGTCCCAATCACGTTTTCCTGGATTTTTGCCGCCGTATTGACCTGCGGGCTCCTTGCATTGGCAGTCCCTCCGGTCCCGGGGGGAGGTATCGCCTGCTACTCGATCCTGTTCCTGCAGCTAGGGATACCCGTCGAAGCGCTTGGTATTGCTGTTGTACTGGAGATCGTTTTGGACTTCGTAAGTACATCCCTGAACATGGTCGCCGTTCCCGTGGATATGGTCCACGTAGCCGGCAGACTGGATATGGTCGATGAAAATGTGATGAGAGGATGACGATCAGAAATCAAAAACACTCATCTGCTTTTGTTTCCCTTTTTCCTCAAAGCGGCTCATATAATCAAACAGGGTATTGACATCAGATTCTATATCGTGATCCCGGCAGTATGTCTGAAACAGAGACTGAAGATGCAGAGCTTGAAAACTATTCACCACATAGGACCCGCCGTACGCTGAAATATACCTCTCCTTCATCCCCGGAAAATGTTCATCCAATTTTGCATAGAAGTAGTCTCTATTTCCTTCCCGTAAGGTAACTCCCATACCAAAGTTCACGATCCCTTTGACGCCGGCCTCATAACACATGTCCAGAACTCCAAGCAGATTCTCTTCCGTGTCATTGATGAACGGCAGGATCGGACCGAGCCAGACAATGGTCGGAATACCGTTGTCCCGCAGTATCTTCAGGGCTGCCGCCCGTTTACTCGTTTCGGAGACATGGGGTTCGAGGATCTTGCAGAGCTTATCATCATAGGTCGTGAGAGTCATCTGAACAACACATTTTGTTTTAGCATGGATCTTGGTAAAAAGATCCAGATCACGCAGAACTTCCGCAGATTTTGTCAGCACCCCGCACCCAAAACCATATTGTTCGATCAGTTCGAGTGCTCTCCTCGTATACTGAAGCTCCATTTCAAGGGGAAGATACGGATCCGACATCGACCCCATACCGACCATGCACTTTTTGTGTTTTCGTTTCAGGGTGTTTTCCAAAAGAATAAGTGCATTTTCCTTCACTTCAACATCCTCAAAATCATGATCCAGATGATAGCAGGAACTTCTTGAATCACAGTAAATACAGCCGTGAGTACAGCCGCGATAGAGATTCATCCGGTTTTCTGACGAGAGAATTCCTTTTGCCTGGACGAAATGCATGCAGTTACCCCTTAGTTAGTCACAAATATAACGCCATTCTTCAACTGATACAGAATACTCTCAACATTAGGAAAACCTCAGTCAGACGTTTTCTTGCGCATCAAAGTACATATGCGTATACCCCCCAAGGACCGATCCGGCCATGATCCCGTCTTTTCCGTTCATGATCCCGTCACCGCGGGTCAGCGTGAATGCATACCTGACATCCGGATCAGGAGTTGTCCGTGAATAATGGAACTCGTGACCCCGGAAGTTCATCCCAAGTGGAAAGAGAGAGGAGTCAGTTACTTTTCCGACAACATAATTCAAAGCCACGAACCGTTTTTCCATATGACAGTCCGCATCTAAAAGCCCGGTCATGGCATAGCTTTTTTCGTCCTGGGCAGTGATCGAACGATTCAGCCACATCAGACCTCCGCACTCGCCAAATACCGGCTTGCCTGAATCGGCAGCACGTTTCAGTTCGGTTTTACATCGGGACTTTGATAATTCTTCTGCATACAGTTCCGGGTATCCGCCGCCGAAGTAATACCCGTCCGCCTCCGGAAGGAGGTCGTGGACCGGTGAGAAAAACACCAGTTCTGCCCCGCTTGTTCTGAGATGATCGAAGTTGTCCTGATAATAAAAACAGAATGCCTCATCGAGAGCAACACCGATCCTGGTTTTCATCTCTGCAGGCGAAGATCTCATTTCTGCTGAGATCGCTGAAGTGATCGCAGCGGCTGCCAGTAAAGAATCGAGCGAACAGTTCTCTTCGATGAATGCGCCGACATTCTTCATCCGTGCATCCTCATCCGCCATCATCAGACCCAGGTGTCTGCTTTTGACCGAAAGTGAATCACTTCGCGGGATCCATCCGAGAAGAGGAACGCAAAGATCGGTCGTCGTCATAGATTTATGCTTCTCACTTCCCCCCTTCGTCATGATGACGCCGGCAAACCTGAGGCGGGGATCATACTCGGTATATCCCTTAACGAGGGCGGCGACACTTCTGCTCATCCCTTTGATATCCGCGACAAGGACGACCGGAGCGTCGAGAATGCGGGCGACATGCGCCGTGCTCGCACACTCTCCCCCGTCAACGCCGTCATACAACCCCATCACACCCTCGATGACTGCAATATCTGCCCCTTCGCATGCAGAAACAAACGAACGGCGAACAGACTCCTCGCCCATCATGAACGGATCGAGATTGCGGGAGTTCCGGCCGCAGACCGCCGAATGATGGGATGGATCGATGAAATCCGGACCGACCTTAAACGGCTGGACCGCCAGACCTCTGGCACGAAGGGCCGCCATAATGCCAGACGAAGTGGTCGTTTTTCCGCAGCCGCTGTGTGTTCCGGCGATCACGATACGGGGTATACTGGTACTTGATCTAGTCATAATCGTTTACCTTATATCAGGTTAAGTTTAATTTTATAGAGTTATATCTTATCATTAGATACTAGGTGTTTCTTTCTTATGCATATTATGGAAGGGGTTCTCCCAAGCCCGTCGTGGCAGTTTTGGATAGGGGCCGCTTTGATCCTTATCGCCGGTCTTTATCTGCTGAAGACCCGGGCCGGGACCAGAGGTCCGGCAAAAAAACCGCACACGATCTTTGATGAACACATCCTCGATGACGCCGCGATCAGCAGCCCGCTCAGGTATGTATCCGCATGGCTGAAAATAGTTTTCTGTCTCTCTGCTATCGTGACCGCCGTGATCTCGCCTCTTCCGTATCTCCCGCTGTTTATCGCGGGGGTCATGATATTTTCAGCCCTCTTTATCGCAAAAGTCAGTCCGCGTCTCTATGCCTCGCTTCTGACCATCCCCCTTGTATTTGCAGGGACCGGAGCAATCGTCATCCTGTTCATAACCGGAGGAGGAGAGACGCTGTTTGACTTGTTCCAGATAGGAACACTGCATGTCCGGATAACGACCGAATCACTTCAGCTTGCATTGCTTGTTCTTTCCAGAACCTTTGCCGGAATGTGTTCTCTCTACTTCCTTGCCCTCACCACGCCGATGACCTCACTGTTCGCCGTTCTAAAAAAACTCAGAGTGCCGCAGGCATTCATAGATCTCTCTATGCTGATCTATCGGTACATCTTCGTTTTTATCGGCGAGGCTATCGCTATCCACAATGCCCAGATCATGCGTGGAGGATACGGATCATGGAAAAATTATCTCAGCTCGTTTTCTATGCTTGCTTCGATGCTGTTCATCCGGACATGGGAGAAGGGAGAGGCGATATTTATCTCCATGGACTCCCGCTGTTATGACGGATGCATGGCCTTGCCTGATGAAGGGGGGCATGTCAGTTTGCTTTCGGTTACGGCAGTGATTTTCTTTATAATCTTGATTCTTAGTCTTTTGTTTGCGGAGATGACACTTTTATGAACGACACAGTACTTACCTTTGAAGATGTCCGGTTCTCGTATCCGGGGCGTCCCGCATCACTGAAAGGAATCTCGTTTTCTGTTCAGAAAGGAAAGAAAGTTGCGGTAGTGGGACCAAACGGAGCCGGAAAAACGACCCTTCTTCTGATGTGCAACGGCACACTGACCCCTGAAAATGGAGAAATCATTTTGAATGGTGAAGCGATCTCTTACGACAGAGCTTCTCTTCGGGATATTAGAAGCAGAGTAGGGCTTGTGTTTCAGAACTCGGATTCACAGGTTTTTGCACCGAGCGTGTTTGCCGATGTGGCATTCGGGCCGGTGAATCTGCATCTTTCAGAAAAAGAGGTCCGTGAGCGTGTTTCTGATTCTCTGTTTGCGGTAGGTCTTGCGGGTTATGAAAAACGGCCCCCCCATCATCTTTCGGGAGGAGAGAAAAAACGGGTGGCGATCGCGGGAGTTCTGGCCATGCGGCCGGACATTCTGGTCGCCGATGAGCCGACTGCCTCGCTCGATCCAGCGACGGCGGCCGAGATCATGGATCTTTTGGATGAACTCCACGAAGACGGGACGACGATCCTTCTTTCGACCCATGATGTCGAGCTTGCTTATCGGTGGGCGGATGAGGTGATACTTCTTGCAGACGGAAAGGTCCTGCATCAGGGTGAACCTGCCGAGGTCTTCACCAACTACGATCTGATGAAGACGGCGAGGATGACGCCGCCGATCCTTCTTGATCTGTATTTGGAACTGGTCAGAAGAAGTATTCTGGTATCGGGCATTCCGCCGAAAGGGATCCCGGAGATGACACGGCTTGTCGAGGGATCGTGCCCTGTCATGACCGGGACGATCTATCTCGCAGATACGGACGCTCTCACCCCGGAGTCTGCCAAAATGATGATCGCAGCACATCCCGAATGGCACACGGGGGCCATGGGGACCAAGGCAAAGAAGTTCTGTCACTCTGCAGATATTTCCCTTGAATATACTCACGGTGTGGTGGATAAGTGTCTTCTTTCCGTCATGAGCGGGGAGGACACCCTGATCCTGACCTGCGGAGGGATGCTTGACAGAGTAGAGCTTCGGGCGGCAGCGTTTGAAAAAGAAAGCGGGATCGGGGTGAAGGTCATTCGGGTCTGAGGAGGGTGCCCGGATATCTGCGATCAAAACACACACGGCCATCTTCTCCGGGGATTCTGCCGTTATACAAATGTATTTCAAGCAAAAAATCCATTATTGATTCATGAGAGGGAAACCTGAAGCGATATATCTCCCGGTGACATTAAGGAAGGACCGATGAAAAAAGCAGTGATCAACGGATGGGTGGATCTTGCTGCATTTGCTGCCGCTTTGGCTTCAGGCGTGACAGGATATGTTCTATGGCTGTATTTTCCCGCAGGGTCAGGCAGGGGATCGATGGATTTTCTTGACATCGGGTATCAATTCTGGTATGACCTTCACTTTTATACAAGTACGCTGTTTTTCATTCTTATTGCGGTCCATCTTATTCTCCATTACAGGTGGATTCGCAATATCCGTCGAATGCTTATGAACAAATAAGTGACAGAAGCTACATTTTCACGTTTTCTGTCTATCAATGAAAGGAAGGAGCAGAGTTGTCAAAACTCTTCCTGCCAACATGATAAATAATACAAACCAGTTATTCTATATCATCTAACAGCAAATATTTCACTATTACATTTTCATTACTGAAAATAGTTTTACTTAGGAGACCACAGAATGGATTTACCCGGAGGACCTACCCAGCCGGAAGTCATGGCCGTTTCTCTTGCAAAACTTGGCATCCGCTTGGGTGACACAGTTGTGGATATCGGCTGCGGAACCGGCAGTGTCACGCTCGAAATGGCAAAACTCACTGGAACAAACGGACATGTTTACGCAGTGGACAGAAGGCAGGAGGCAATAGCCTGCACCCGGGAGATGTGCATGGATGCGGATGTTGAGATCTTTTCTGGAGAAGCGCTTGATTTTCTTGCCTTGCCGCATAAACCGATCGACTGCGCATTTCTTGGAGGAAGCCGAAACATACGTGAGATACTTGCCCGTCTTCAAACGGAGGGCGCCCGAAGCATCGTGGTGAATGCCGTACTGCTGGAAACCGCCGTCGAGACCATTCATGCTATGAAAGAGCTGGGGATCTTCATCGAAGCCGTTCATCTGCAGGTCTCCAGATCCCATGATCTTGTGGAGCGCACCATGTTTCAACCAATCAATCCCGTTTATATCATACATGGGGGCAGAAAATGCTGACCGCAGTGGGCTTAGGGCCGGGCGATGCAGAACTTCTGACTCTCAAAGCGGTCCGCATTTTAAAAGAAGCAGACACGGTTTTTGTGCCGGGGGGTATTGCTTTTGAATTAGTCAAACCCTATGCGAAAACCATCGTCACGCTGGAATTCCCCATGACCCGGAATGAGAAGGAGATCACAAAATGCATGCAGAGAAATGCTGAAAAGATTTTACCTGCAGCAAAAAGCGGCAACGCTGTGTTCGGACTTATCGGAGACCCGAATTATTACTCCACCTTCTCACGCCTTGCGGAGATGGTGAAAGCACTGGTCCCTGACCTGATCGTCGAAACGATCCCGGGAATCAGTTCGATCACCGCCGTGGCATCCCATGCGAAAATTCCCGTCAACGGTGCATTTATGGTAACTGACGGTCCGGTCATGCCCTCGACAAAGATCCTGATGAAAGTTACCAGGCCGAGAACTGCAGCCGAACAGCTGAAAGCTGCCGGTTACAATGATTTCATCGTTGTTGAACGGATGTATATGGAAGGTGAGAAGGTTTATCGGGACGTTCTTCCCGAAAAAACCAACTACTTCAGCATCATGATCGCGAGGAAGGTATGAAATATTATATCGTCGGAGCAGGCTGCGGGGATCCGGGGCTCATCACCGTCAAAGGCATGGATCTCTTGAAACGTGCCGAGATCCTGATCTACGCGGGCTCGCTCGTAAATCCCGAGCTTGTCGCCGCATCGCCCGCACCGGTGAAGCTTGACTCGTGGGGTATGAAACTCGAAGAGATCACCCGCGTTATCGAAGACGGTGTGCGGGCCGGCAGGTTCGTCGTCCGTCTCCACTCCGGCGACCCGGCGATCTACGGCTCGATCGTTGAACAGATCGCTCCCCTTGAAGCAAAAGGGATCCATGCCGAGATCATCCCCGGTGTTTCCTCGATGTTTGGGGCGGCCGCAGCGCTCCAGACCGAATACACGCTCCGCGGTGTTTCTGAATCCGTGATCGTGACACGTTCCGCGGGAGAGACGCTCGAATCCGATCAGATCGCCGAGCTTTCAGCTCACGGTACAACAATGGTCATCTTTTTATCGACCGGGCACATCGATTCTGTGATGAAAAAACTGCAGCGTCCCCCCGAAACCCCGGTCGCTGTTGTCTATCATGCTTCCTGGCCGGATCAGAAGATCATAAAAGGAACGATCGGAACCATCGCCGAAAAGGTGCATGATGCGGAGATAACCCGCTCGGCACTGATCATCGTCGGCGATATCGTTGCCGGGATCAACGCGGCATATACCAACTCCCACCTCTACGGATGAAGATCGTCGTCGTCACTCTGCCAAGATTCCGGGAAGCCGGAATGCGCATCGCAGCTTTTCTGGAAGCGGAGCTTCTTCCCTACTCGGCAGAAGTCTTCATTAATCTTTATGGGAAGTATGACGCGATCGTCTGCGTGATGTCGGCAGGGATCGCGGTTCGCGGCTGTGCTCCGCTTCTGACCGACAAGTGGCATGACCCGGCAGTCATCGTGGTCACGCCGGATCTGCGGTATGCCGTCCCCGTCCTCGGCGGCCATCACGGGGGAAACGAGGTCGCAAAACGGCTTTCAGATCTCGGGATCGAACCGGTCATTTCGACCGCGACGGAGGTCATGGGCAGACCGTCCGTCGAAGAGACGGCAAGATCCGGCGGGTTCACGATCGTGAACCGTTCTTCTACAAGAGAAGTAAACGGGGCAATTTTAGACGGAGATGTGCCGATCGTTCGTGTACAACCACCAAAGATCGTCGTCGCGGACTCAGGAGTTTCTGTTCTCGTCACCGATTCTCGTTACGTGATTGGGATCGGGTGCAGACTTGGAACCACTGCGGACGAGATCCGCAGCGCTGTCTCTTCTGCATGCAAAGATGCGGGTATTTCTGAGGATTCTGTGACCTTATATGCTACCACCATCAAAAAGTTCCATGAAAAGGGACTTCATGACGGCGTAGCTTCACTTTCCGGTAACCTCATCTTTCTTGATGATGAAACTATTAACAAACAGATACCGGCAACTCCGTCACGTGCAGAGATGCTCGGACTTCGCGGGGTCGCCGAGCCGTGTGCTCTCGCCCTCTCAAAGACCGGGACCCTGATCCTGAAAAAAACAGTATATGGGCGGGTAACCGTTGCTATAGGAAAATAATATGGGTATTTTATCGATCGTAAGTTCAGGGCCGGGAAGCACACAGCAGTTGACCCCGGCCGCAATGAAGGCTATTGCCTCGGCTGATGTGATCATCGGCAATGCATTCTATCTGGAAATGCTTGAACCGCTGTTGAAAAACAAACAGGTCATCCGAAGTTCGATGGGAAAAGAGGTCGACCGGGCCCGCGAAGCAGCACGTTTAGCGGCAGATCACAACGTCGCTATGATTTCGGGAGGAGATGCCGGTATCTATGGTATGGCGAGCATTGTTCTCGAGATGGTCGAACGCGAGTTCCCGTCCCAGAAAGTTATCATGCTTCCGGGCGTCACTGCGGCCACCGCGGCGGCAAGCCGGCTGGGATCCCCGCTTTCCGGAGACTATGTGACCCTGAGTCTTTCTGACCTCCTTACACCCTGGGAGATCATAGAAAAACGCCTTGGCCTTGCCGCACAGATGGGAACGCCGATCGCTCTTTATAATCCGAAGAGCCGCGGCCGTCCGCTGAACCTTGCAAAAGCCCTGAAAATTATTCTGACCTGCCGGGACCCGCAAACCCCGGTCGGTATCGTAAAAAATGTATTCCGTGAAGGCGAAGAGACCCATATAACAACGCTTCAGGAGCTCGCCGAAAATGATGATGTTGTGGATATGCACTCGATTTTGATCATCGGGGGCGAAGAAAGCAGAATATGGAAGGAGGATGACGATGTCAAAGGAATCATTACACCCCGCGGTTACCACAGAAAATACGTATACTGATATCGGAGCAGACACGCCGGAAGGATTTTCGATCTCGTCGAGAAGCCGGAGTCTTGCCAGAGAAGCAGTAGGGAACGAGACGCCGGAGGATCGGATCAGGCAGAGATGTTCGATCGCGGTCGGCGACTGGGCGATGGCGGATCTTCTCCGGTTTTCCCTCGATCCGGTGACGGCCGGACTCAGAGCTCTCGAAGCCGGCGCCCCGGTCTTCACGGATATCCGCATGGTCCTGACCGGGATCCAGAAGAAAGGCCATTCATCGACGGTCGAGTGCGCCTTGGATTTCGGCGCTGATATTTCCAAAGATCAGGGGATCACCCGAAGTTCGGCAGGATTCATTGCCCTGAAAGAGCGGCTCGACGGCTCGATCATCGTGATCGGCAATGCGCCGAGCGCACTTTTGACGGTCTGTTCCTTTATCGATGAAGGCATCCGCCCTGCACTTGTGATCGGAACACCGGTCGGGTTTGTGAATGCCGCCGAGTCAAAAGAGGTCCTTCGCACGAAACCTGTTCCCTCCGTATCGAATGTCGGAACCCGGGGCGGGACGCCGATCGCGGTGGCTTCTCTGAATGAAATCATTACGATGTTTACCGAACTGAAAAAATGATCGACCCGGTCACTGGTTTTGCATATCCTGAGTCGTGGACAGAAAAGTGCCGTGATGAAAAAGCACTGGCAGCCGCAAAAAGCGGTTTTGGCGTGCTGACCTCGACCGGTGCTGTTCTCCGACGGGGGTTCACCACCGGTTCAACGGCGGCGGCGGCGTGTTACGCTGCGGTCGCTTCACTTGCTTTCCCCGTTGCTGCGGCCCCGATCCTGCTTCCCTGCGGGATCCTCGCCGAGATCCCTGCTGCAGGAAAAGACGGGGAGGGGTATGCCAGAAAATATTCCGGCGATTATCCAAACGATATCACGGCCGGGATCCTGATTTGTGCCAAGGCATCGCCTGCAGATGAGATATCTTTTGAAACCGGCGAAGGGATCGGACGGTTCGTTCGGGAAACGCCCCGATACGCTAAAGGCTCTGCCGCCGTGAGCCCTCCGGCGAAAAAAGAGATCCTTGATGCGATCTCTTCGGCCTGCCGTGCGGCAGGACTGGATGGAGCATCTGTTTTTCTCACGATCCCCGAGGGGAGAAGGATCGGCGCACTGACCCTGAATCCGAAGGTCGGTATTGAAGGGGGCATTTCAGTTGTCGGAACGACCGGGTTTGTCGAACCCTGGGACGATCATCTCTCGGAAACGATAAGTGAACGGATCGCTGAAGCGGAAAATGTGGTTATCACCACCGGAAGGATCGGACTTCGCTGCTCAAGGCTTTTGTTTCCCGAGTATGAAGTGGTCCTTGCCGGATCGAAGCTCGCTGAAAGTGTAACGGCTGCGGGAAACTGCAAAAAGGCAGTCATCTGCGGTCTGCCGGGTCTGATCCTGAGGTTTTTCCATCCTGAGGTCGCTACCTCGCGGGGTTTTCCAACTGTCGAGGAGCTGCTTGCCGGACCTGAAGGCATATCCGTTCTCGCAGAAGAGCTGAACGCAGTAAAGCAGAAATACCCCTGGCTTCGTATCGTTATTGTTGACAGAGAAGGTCAGGTCTTAGGAGATACAGAATGAAAATCATCGGTGTCGGATGCGGCGAAGGAATGCTGACAAAGGAGGCAGAACGAGTGCTGAGGGATGCGAGGATCCTGTACGGATCGGAACGTGCGATCGAACTGGTCAGGGCTTTCATTCCGACGGATGCCCGGGTTTTTGAGATAACGGACTACAAAGCTCTCCGAACGCTTCCAAACGACGCGGTCGTTTTATCGACAGGAGACCCCTTAATGGCAGGACTCGGGTATCTTCCGGGGGAGGTGATCCCGGGGATCTCGTCAATGCAGACGGCATTTTCGAGGCTGCATGTCCCGTGGACAAATGTCGCAGTTGTCAATGCTCATGGAAAAGATCACGGGGAAGCGGTCTTACGTACAATTCAGGACATCGCCACCGGTCATGTCGTTTTTCTGATAGCCGATCCGGATTTTTCCGTCGGGGAACTGGGACGCGCACTGCCGGGATCGGTGAAAATCGCGGTTTTTGAGAATCTTGGATATCCAAACGAACGGATCGCGCAAGGCACTGCCGGCAGTCCTCCAAAAGTCCTGAGTCCGCTGTTTTGTATAATCTGCGGTTATTAAAGATTCATTCTGAAAAAAGACGATCCGTAACGAAAAAGAAGTGATAAGAGAAAAATATCTCACTCCTCTTCCTGTTTTCCCCGTTTTGCTTTTGCCGAGGCATTCCAGTAGCCGAAGAAGTAACCGATGATGATCGCTCCTATCGCAGCCTGGAGACAGAAGAACAGAGACTCGATCTCGCCGCTTGGGGGTGCCCAGATGGACTCAAACCAGGGCGTATATCCGGTTTCATCGATCATCTCGGCAGCGCCGCCGTCTGCTCCGCCCCATCCTTCCTCCTCTCCGCTGCCGGACTGAACGAAGGCCAGGGTTGCGACCACAAGAAGTACAATGACGAGTATCCCGACAAGGATCTCGAGATGCGCCTTTTTCATGCTGCCTCCCCCTGGATCCTGGCAATCTCTTCATCCTGAATGATACCGAGCTTCTTTAAGATTTCCGGCTTCACACGGACGATATACTTTGCAACAAGCGCACAGATGATACCTTCAATAACTGCGAGCGGGATCTGGGTCACGGCAAAGATCCCGGCAAATGCGATAAATGCCGTAAGGATACTGCCCTCGACCGGAAATACCAATGCAAGCTGCAGTGAGGTAACGGTATATGTAACCAGATTTGCGGCCGCCGCTGTGACAAAGACAGCAGTTCCAAGACCGATCTTGCCGGTTTTTCGAAGACCGACGAAGATGAGCCAGGCAACGAAAGGCCCGGCGATGGCCATGGAAAATACGTTAGCTCCAAGGGTCGTAAGTCCGCCGTGGGCAAGCAGCAGTGCCTGGAACAGGAGAACGATCGTTCCAAGAACCGATGTGATGAACGGTCCGAAAAAAGCGGCGGAAAGCCCGGTACCTGTTGGGTGAGAGCAGCTTCCTGTTACTGACGGAATCTTGAGTGCAGAAAGTACAAAGACAAAGGCGCCGGAAACCGCCATCAGCGGAAGGACGCGCCGGTCCTCCTGAATCATTTTGGTCATTTTCCATATGCCGTAGATGATAAACGGAGCCGATAAAACAGCCCAGAATATACACCAGCCGATGGGTAAATACCCCTCCATAATGTGCATAATAAAAATTGTTTTAATTAATATTTAATTGTGTGGTACTCGTGTTGATTTGAAATAAGTTCATAAATTATTGGAAGCAGGATCCGTCTGAAAAAAATGGGAGTGAAAATCAGAGGTGGGCAGAGATCGCGTTTTTTGCACTTCTCAGCATGATCTCGGCAAGAAGAGGATCTTTGCCTATCGGATCGGCATACACGAGAGGGATCTCTTTTCCATTCGCAAGAGTGAAATTCCCGCGGTATTCCCCGCTCCTCAAACCAAGAAGTTCCGGGATGTCATGCAGGACATGCACTCCTTTTGCAAGGAAAAGCGGAACGACAACAAGAAGATCTATATCCTCTTTTTTCATAGAGTCCAGCCCTTCAACAACATTCGGGCTGCTGTTTTCCATAAAACAGGACCTGAGCAGATACTCATCGGTTTTTTCATCGATGAGTTCTGCTGTGGCGGTGACAAGTTCTTTATTAAAGTTGAGTCTGCTTCCATGACCTACCAGAAGTAAACCTTGTTTGCTCATAATTAATTTATGACATGCTCAGTATAAAATAAATTGGATTTATATCCACGCAGTCTGAGCCAAGGCATGTTTGGGATCAGCATCCGTCAAAGCGTTCAGGTCTGTGTCCCGCAGGGATATTTTTCTTCGAGAGACTTTGATGAATTGGGCTTGATATCGATGACCGGCGTATTATCCAGAGCATCCAGACCGCGTACGGTGAGAATATTTTCCTGTATCTCCTCGATAGTGACGAGAGTAAGGGACACTGGGTTTGGACGATCGGGTGACCGGGTGTTGAACACGCCGGTGAGAGGATTTCTGCTGTCACCGCGCGGGTGGACACGCAGAACACTGCGGTCAGACCGGTCAAACCAGCAGAGAACAAATATCTCTTTCCCGGCACACAGTCCTTCAAGACCCTGGATGTACTTTGGATCTATGATGATTTGGCTGATGAGTTCCGTGTGCCTATCCTGAAACGGAGGGATGCTTCTCTCCTTGAACGATGAGACCACCGTTCCGATCGGCGTACATTTACACTCTTCTGTCATTGAATCTCCTGTTTGTCTGCAGAGATGATGAGCTTTATTCACACGGCACTACAATCGGCAGGTCGTTATGCAGGATGACTTCGACTTTGATACCGTACACATCCTCGATCAACTTTGGCGTCACGCCGGATTTATCGCATGTCGCGTAGATCTCTCCGTTTTTCATGAAAACGAACCGGTCTGCAAACCGCAAAGCAAGGTTGAGATCATGCATGGTCATGATCGTTGCACAGTTGTGCATGTCAACCACATGACGAATGAGTTTTAAGATCTCGATCTGCCGGGAAAGATCAAGAGCACTGGTCGGCTCATCAAGCAGGAGAACGGAGGGTTCCTGTACGATAGCCCGGCAGAGGCAGACCCTCTGCAGTTCTCCGCCCGAGATCTCATCGATGTAGCGAAGCTGCATCTCAGAAAGCCCGAACTTTCCGAGCGCATCATACACGAGTTCATAATCATGCTCTGTTATCTTCCAGGTGATATGGGGTTTTCTCCCCAGAAGGACAGAGTCAAAAACGGTCATACGGGCCGCTTCATTTCTCTGGGCAACATATCCTGCTTTTTTGGCAATCTCGGGTCCAGTCATTTTTGACAGATCCTGCTCACCGATCATGATCGTTCCAATTTTTGGTTTCAGGATCAGGTTCATGCATTTGAGCAGCGTGGATTTCCCGACACCGTTTGGACCGAGGATAGCAAGGATCTCCCCTTTTGCCACACCCACATCGATATGCTCCAAGACTTTGGAAGTCCGGTATTCAAAATCAACACCGCTGACGTTTAAGACCGAGGTCCCATTGTTGCCATTGTGATGTTCATGTGTATGCTCATGGGAGTGCGGGTGAGTGTGGATCACACCATCGCCATGCTTGTGAGGATGGGTGTGAAGAGCTTCGTCTGAATGATCCCCGGTCACATCCGCCGCCCCCTGATAATTAGATAAATGAATACCGGAGCACCCAGGAAAGACGTCAATACCGCTACCGGCAGGACATGCGGAGCGATCATCGTTCTGGCCACCGTATCTGAAACCAGAAGGAGAAGGGCGCCGCAGACGATACTTGCCGGAATCAGGAACCGGTGATCGTCTCCAACGATCCTGCGCATCATATGCGGACAGACCAGGCCGACAAATCCGATGATTCCGAGAAAAGATACAACAACTGCACTGATCAGTGAAGCGGCGATCATGCCGATGATCCGGGTTCGTCCGACGTTAACGCCAAGACCTTTTGCTGTTTCTTCTCCTGCATCGATCGCATTGTAATCCCAGCGTTTGTAGAATATATACACCGCACAGATTATAACGACCAGACTGATCAGACCTAGTTCAAACCAGCTGGCTCGCGAAACATCGCCGAACTGCCAGAAAACAATAGAGGCAAGGCGTGTATCATCAACAAAATACTGTATTGCCATCAGGCCCGCAGTAAACAGAGAACTGATAGCCACGCCGGCCAGCACCATGGTTTCCGGAGTTGCTCCGCGGATCTTGGCGATCAAGAGGATTATCACGGTCGTCAGGATCGAGAAAACAAACGCCGATAAAGTCGTCAGATACGGGTTGTTAATCACGACCGCGTCGGCGATGCTGCTGCCTGTCGTTCCGGCTCCAAACAGCAGGATGCCGACCGCCGCTCCGAATGCAGCTGCATTGGAAAGACCAAGCGTAAAGGGAGATGCGAGCGGATTACGCAGGACAGACTGCATGGTCACGCCCGCGATTGCCAAACCTGCCCCCGCCACGATCGCGGTCAATGCCTGGGGGATCCGGATGTTCCAGATGATCCGTTCATAAAGACTTGTGCCCCCTCCGCCGAATATGGTCCCGACAATATCCGGAATCGGAATACTGACGGCTCCAACTGAGACGGAGATAAAAAACATTGCCACTACAAATACGAAACTGATCAGGATCACAGTAACTTTTTTGCTGATGTACGTTGCGTAGGATTTGGGCTGTGTATCTTCTTTTGTCATGGTTTAGTCATTTCTTGGTGTATCAATCCCATCAGAATAGGGTTTAATGTCCACTACGGGCGTTTTGTCTAACGCTTCGAGTCCCCTGACAGTCAGGCCGCAGCCGTCTACACTCACTAATTTAACCAGTGTTAATGCAATAGGATTCGGGCGATTCGGGGAGCGGGTCGAGAATACGCCGCGGAGAGGATTTTGCTCCTCCCCGAATTTTCGCGACTTCAAAACCGTCCTGTCAGACCGGTCAAACCAGCATAAGACAAACAGATCATCGCCGATACAAAGTCCCTCGGCTGCATCCATATAGGCCGGGTCGAGTGTGATGATGCTCACTTCATCGGTGAGTCTCCCTTGTTTTGGCGCATCGCCCCGTATTTTATACGGTGATGAGACAAAACCGATCGGGACACAGTTCATTGATAGTTCAGACATACGTATTTCTCCAAAAGATTCAGACAGCAGAGACGATCGCCTTTTCATAGACAGATGACCCGGTCATGGTGATTTTTCCTTTATCCGCTTCCGGCAGACCGGAAGATCCTGCAAAAAATAAAGGGATGATTTTACTCATCATAGTTACAACACGATTTTTGTATAGGAGAGGCCTTTCATGTATGCTTTCAGCTGCTCATAGACAGGAGCGCCGTCAATGAACGTATAGATCTCATCTGCTTTTGCTGCAGGATCGATGTCGGCAAACTGCTCGGGGTAGAGGATCGTTCCGATGTAGTAAGCATTGGCCATACTTGTTTCATGGTTCGTTCCCATCGACGTGTGGGGGTTGACCGCATACACTTCGCCGGACTTAACTGCGCTCAGTTCCTTATAGGACGGATCGGTCTGCAGTTCGTAGATCCCGCCTCCGCCGGCAGCCGTCATTGTATTCAGGTCGACAAAGATGATGTCTGCATCCCAGGATATGATCTGCTCCTTCGAGACTGCCGCATATCCGGTGCTCGTGCCCGAGCTCACTACTGAAGCAACATTCTTTGCATGAAGAACAGTGAACGGATAATAGGTCGGATCGGTCCCGTCGAATCCGTGTGCGCCGCTGTAGGAGATGCCGCCGACATAAACAGTCGGTTTATCTGCATCAGCAATGCCGGCAGTCCGGCTTTCGAGATCTGAGCGTGTATCTTCGAAGTATTTGATCACGGCTTCGGCACGGGGTTCTGCATGGAGGATCTTTCCGATCATTCGTAACGACTGAGCCACTTTATCACCGTTCGTAACATAATCTCCCGAGTAGAACAGAACAACCGGGATACCGGTCTTTTCCTGGATCTCGTTTGCGGACTGGATCACCGTATCGCTGTATCCCGCCATGAACAAAACATCGGGATTCGCAGATAAAAGCCGCTCGGCGTCAACAACGCCTTTGGCGGTTCCAAGAACAGGGAGCTCTTTGATTGTCGGATTGGCAATCATGTACGGGCGGGATTCGCCGGTTGAAGCAAGAAGATTACTGTCCTGATAATCGATAGCGATCATCCGGTCGGTCACATTAAGATAAGCAAAGTAGCGGGATGAACCTGAACCGCTGACGGCAATTTTTTGGGGATTATCAGGTACGACCACAACACGGCCGGCAGAATCAGTGATGGTGATGGTGCCGTCTCCAGAATCTTCCGGAGAGGTTACGCAGCCTGCAGACATACAGGCCAGAGCGATAACAAAGACTAAAAGTAGAGCAAATAGTTTTTTCATAGTATTATCATTTCTCAATTATGTCATACTACATATTATGTATTTCTATTTCATAGGCATTGATGGCGCAAACAATTCTATTTCGTATGATTTATAATCCCATATAGCCTGTATACTATCTATGAAAAGTTTTGATGATGCAGTGGAATTTCACGGTCACACCTGCGGCGGACTTGCCATGGGCTACAAAGCCTGCGAACTTGCCGTCGAAAAACTCGGACTTTCGTTTTCAGAAGATGAAGAGATCGTCTGTATCACGGAAACAGATTCCTGCACGGTCGACGCGATCCAGGTAGTGCTCGGCTGCACTGCAGGAAAAGGCAATCTGTTTATCAACAACTGGGGAAAGAATGCCTTCTCATTTTACCGGCGCGACAATGACACCTCGATCCGCCTGGTGGCAAATCCGGAGTCCCAGAATGCAGATCCGGAGATGACTGAACTTCGTCCAAAGGTATTCTCCGGAAAGGCGACCCCTGAAGAAGATGAGCGATTCCATGTCCTCTCCCACGCATGGATTAACACCATACTTGCTATGCCTGCTGAGAAGATGTTCACCGTAAAAGAAGCGGTCGAACTTCTCCCGGGCCGCGCAAGGATCTATAATAATGTGATCTGTTCCGTCTGCGGCGAACAGGTCGCCGAAGGACTTGCCCCCGTTATCGACGGAAAACCGGTCTGCATTCCCTGTCTGAGAAAGTAACCCGGCAGATACAAAAAGTATTTATCACAACAAGTGCTACATTATTGTGTTAGTGTAATACTAACACCCCGCACAGTGCCTTTATGCGGAAGAGAGGCATAGTGCAAACTTCACGAAACAAGCACAGAAAAATCAGAAGAGATTCACTCGGCAAAGAATCATAGAGACAGCGGATAGTTGCACTCATACATATTCATGTACGGACACAGATACATGAATAACCCCTCATTTAGAATTAGAGAATTTCTAACAACCCTTTTTTCCCCGACAGAAAGTACTTTCTCTGCGTACGTTGACTCTTATGTATGGGGACTTTCAGCAGCTTTGGTCTCAACCAGGCATATCACGAACGTTATGAAAAACTTGGCGATCGCC
>JAYFOG010000077.1:0-4482 GCA_034932965.1 Methanocorpusculum sp. | reverse complement strand
CTCGTTTGCGATGGCAAGCGGGATACCGACTTCACCGATCGAAAGGTTCGGATCGGGGGAGATGACCGTACGGGCGGAGAAGTTGACACGTTTACCGGATAAGGATCCGCGGAAACGGCCGTCTTTTCCTTTCAGACGCTGAGAGAGTGTCTTGAGAGGTCTGCCGGACCGATGTCTTGCCGGCGGGCATCCTGCAACTTCGTTGTCGAGGTAGGTGGTGACGTGGTACTGGAGTAACTCCCACAGATCTTCAATAATGAGCTGCGGAGCTCCGGCATCCTGGTTTTCCTTGAACCGCTGGTTGATCCTGATGATATCGACGAGCTTGTGGGTCAGATCATCCTCGGATCTCTGACCGTTCTCAAGGATAATGGACGGACGGACGGTTACCGGCGGGACCGGAAGAACGGTAAGGACGGTCCATTCAGGTCTTGCTACATCCGGATCGATACCGAGAAGACGAAGATCTTCGTCCGGGATCTTTTCGAGGCGTTCGCGGATGTCGGCGGAGGTCAGTTTGCGTTCTGATTTGTGGACTTTTCCGTCCTCGCCCATCTCGGTGACGATCTCAACGAATGAGGTCGGCTTCTCGAAGTTGATCTTGAACTGCTGATCACCGCAGTAAGGGCAGATACGCTCTTTCTTGATATCCTTCTCACCGATGGTCTCGGCCGAGTAGGGGTCGTCTTCGAGTGCTGAGAAGCGTTCGATCTCTTCTTTGTCAAGAAGAAGCCGGCCGCAGTCACGGCAGGTGACACGGAGAAGTTTTCTGATCAGACGGGTGTATCCTACATGGATGACAGGTTTCGCGAGGTCGATATGACCAAAGTGACCTGGGCAGTCTCCCTGTTTCTGACCGCAGGTCTTGCAGCGAAGTCCCGGGTCTATAACACCGAGACTCGGGTCCATGAGACCTTTCGGGTAGGGGAATCCGTCGTCGTCATAGGTGTCAGGCCAGATGACCTTGCAGACACTCATATCACGGATCGCTTTCGGCGAAAGGATACCGAACTCGATCTTGCCGATTCTCTTTGGCGAGGTCATACCATATCCTCCAGTCTCAGTCTGGGAGCTATACCCATACTCTTCATCTCGTCAAGGAGAAGTTTGAACGCGTAACTCATTTCGACTTCGTAAATATCGGTTTCTGCACCGCAGGAGAGACAGCGGGTCATCTTCTGCTTGGCATCATACATTGCAACCATTCCGCAGCGTGCACAGACGTACTGTTTCACTGCATCGGACTCGTCAAGGAGACGCTCTTTGAGTGCCATAGCAGCACCGTGACCGATCATCACATCACGTTCCATTTCACCGAAACGAAGACCTCCCTCACGGGCACGTCCTTCGGTCGGCTGCCGGGTAAGGACCTGGACCGGACCTCTTGACCGTGCATGCATCTTGGTGGATACCATGTGGTAGAGTTTCTGGTAGTAGATGACGCCTACGTAGATATCGGCCTGGAATCTGCGGCCGGTGATCCCGTCATACATGACTTCACGGCCGTTGTGGGCAAATCCTGCTTCTGCGAGCTGGTGTCTTAAGACCTGTTCACGGGTCAGTTTGCTCGACTTCACGTCTTTGCCGATCTCTTTGTCATTTAACAGACGTTTCTGGGCAAAGCTCGAGTCGAAGATCTTCTCGACTTGGGTCTTTCTGAATGATGTCCCATTGACGCGGGAGCCTTCGAGAGATCCTGCTTTTCCGCCGATCATCTCAAGCATATGGCCGATGGTCATACGCGAAGGGACTGCGTGCGGGTTGATGACAAGGTCAGGCGCGATACCGGCAGCGGTGAACGGCATGTTTTCCTGCGGAGTGATAAGACCGCAGACACCTTTCTGACCGTGTCTGGATGCGAATTTGTCGCCGATCTCCGGGATACGGAGGTCGCGTGTTCTGACTTTGACGAGGCGGGAGGAGTTTTCAGACTCGGTGATGATGACGGTGTCAACGATACCGGTCTCGTTACTCCTCATGGTGATAGAGGTGTCGCGGCGTTTTTCAACAGCGATGAGTTCTCCGGTCGGTTCCTCAAGGAAACGCGGCGGGGAAGTTTTGCCGATGAGAACATCCTTTTCATTGACGACGGTCTCCGGATTGATGATCCCGTCGATATCGAGGTTTGCGTAGGAACCGATCCCGTGCGAACCCTGGACATCCTCGTCTGGCAGCTCGATCCTGTCGACCTGTCCTCCGGGGTATCTGCGTTCCTCTCCTTCATAGGTTCTGAAGAAGTGGGAGCGGCCTACTCCGCGCTCGACCGAGGCTTTGTTGAAGATAAGCGCATCTTCAATATTGTATCCTTCGTAGGAGATGATGGCCACACAGAAGTTCTGACCCTGCGGGCGGTTGTCGGAACCGATAAGCTCGGCGGCCTGCGTGTGGACCATCGGGACCTGGGCATAATGGAGCATATGACCGCGGGTATCGGGTCTCAGCTTCATGTTTGCCTGGGCAAATCCTAACGCCTGTTTGATCATACCCGCACCCATCGTAACACGCGGCGATGCGTTGTGTTCCGGGAACGGAACGTGTGCTGCGCCTATACCAAGGATAAGGGACGGGTCGATCTCAAGGTGTGTGTGTTCTGTGGTCAGGTCTTCTTCCTGAACTGCGATGAAGAGGTCATCCTCCTCTTCTGCGTCGATGAACTCGACCTTACCCTGAGCAACCAGAGCCATAAAGTCCTCTGCACCGGATCTGACGATCTCGATGTCGTCGGGGGTAACAGCAGGGATGCCGTTTTCCACAACGATCAGGGGGCGGCGGGCCCGTCCGCGGTCGGTATTGATAACGATCTCGTTACTGTAATCTTTGTATGAAATATTGACTTCAGTTGAGACATGCCCGGATCTGCGCATGTGTCTGAAGTTTTTGGTGAATCCTGCGGCGTCATCGACTTTTCCGATCAAAGCGCCGTCCACGAATACACGTGCCATTTTCTTTTCCATTTTATTCGCTCCTGATCGGCTGGATCTTCATGCCCTGAATAACGCGGAGGATCTCTTCCTCATCGGTTCCTTTGCTTATTTCAACAAGCTGGGCAAAGTTTTTCACTAAACCGCAGTTTGGTCCTTCCGGAGTTTCGGACGGACAGATACGTCCCCACTGGGTCGGGTGCAGATCACGGGCCTCGAAGTGGGGCTGGGATCTGGACAGCGGAGAGATGACTCTTCGAAGATGGGAGATGACCGACATGTGGTCGACACGATCCATAAGCTGGGATACACCGGTCCTTCCGCCAACCCAGTTTCCTGTTGCAAGCGGGTGGATCAGGCGTTCGGTCAGCACATCTGCACGGACAACGGTACCGATCGCGAGTTCTCTGTGTCTCATGCTCGCGCGTTCAAGCTGATACTTGACATCGCGGGTCAGTCTGTTTAACGAGATACGGAACAGATCTTCCATCAGATCGCCGGCAAGTTTCAGGCGTTTGTTGGAGTAGTGATCTTTGTCGTCGATCCTCCTTTTGTTGAGTGCAAGATCGAAACATGCCTCTGCCATTCTGCCGAGGAATTCGGCTTTTGCCACACGGACGTCTTTTGCATACACTTCGTAGCCTTCATCTCCGGGTTTCAGCGAGGCAGGGATGGCGTAATTCAGGTGCGGAAGAAGATAACTGTCCAGCACGAATTCAGCGCGTTTTCTCTGATAATCCTTGGTCTGGTTAGGTGCAAGTTTCTTACCGACATACATGACACCCTCTTCAACGGTGGCACACTCGCTTTCTTCGAGGTTCTGCATCATGTAGGTGAGGACATCTTCCGAAAGTGAGACGGCGGATACGATATCTTCATCGGACTCGAGGCCAAGCGCACGCATAAGGTCTGCAAACCGCAGGTGGCCGGCGACGCTCGGGAAGGAGACGTCGAGGAGGTTCTTCTTATTTTTCTCGACGACGACCAGGGCGCGGTAGCCTCTGAACTGCGAAAACACTTTGGATACATGGATCTGTTCGTTGTATCTCTCGGTGAATTCGGTCATGATCTTGTTGCTTGCAAGATCCTCAAGGGTCATTAAAACGCGCTCGGTCCCGTTGACGATGAAGTATCCTCCGGGGTCGCTTGGATCTTCGCCCTGTTCAGTGCGCTCAGCCTGCGAAAGGCCGCAAAGGTTACATACCTGGCTGCCGATCATGACGGGGAGCTGACCGATGGTCGTCTCCTGGATCGGGTAAACTTTGTCGCCCTGGTGCAGGGTCATCTCAAGGATCATCGGGGCAGCATAGGAGAGGTTTCTTAACCGGGCTTCTGCCGGATAGAGTTTGCTCTGGGATCCGTCGGCTTCCCTGACGATGGGTTTTTCAACACGGATATTTCCCAGTTCGACCCAAACGGACTCCTGGTTCTTTCCTCTGTTGACGATCTCGGTCTCGACGATCCTCTGTTCGTCTACGACTTTCTGGAGGTTGTACTGGACAAAATTGTTATACGAATCCAGCTGGTGGCGGGCAACATGTTCCTGGGAAAAGTACGCGCC
>JAYFOG010000076.1:0-10780 GCA_034932965.1 Methanocorpusculum sp. | reverse complement strand
AAAAAAAACTGAAGTCCTTATGAGATGGACTTCGATTTAGTGTACGGCATTAGTGTGAGTGTATGAGATAAAAGAACCGCGAATCTCCGCGAATCCTCGCGAATCGCATTTTCCTTACGTTCGGGTGCTCTGCTTCGGCTGATCGCCTACGCAGAATCGCACCCTCCCTTGAAAAATGCTATAAGAAAAACCCGCGTGCGGGTTTTTCTGTTGTTTCATAATATATTGGTTTCACAAATAGAGAAGTTAACGGAGAGAAAAACCGGCACGCCGGTTTTTCCCCAGCATTTTTCCAGACGGCGTGCGATTCTGCGTAGGCGATCAGCCGAAGCAGAGCACGGCGGCGCAAGAAAAATGCGATTCGCGAGGATTCGCGGTTAAATAATCTCATGTGTCCGCATCCAACCATCCCCTTTCCAAATTGAATCCACACAAACACCGCGTAAGTCCTATTCTGTTTTAATCTGAGTTATTCTGTTTGAAAAAAAAGAGGAGGTCAGGTCCGCATGCTTTTTGCGTTCATCCATCTGACCCGGATCTTAAACTCATCTTCAGGCGCCGGTCCGGCTGCCAAAGCATCCGAGTACATGGAATATGCCTCGGTAAAATTTTTGAGCTGTTCAAAGATGATCCCTTTAAAAAACAGAACGAGCGGCCTGTTTTCCGGCCCGGCCGAAAGGCAGGCGTCATAATATCTGAGTGCATCGTACAGCAGACCTTCGCTGCGGAGGTTGTTTCCCCGTTCGAACAGCTCCTCTGCGGTTCCCGAGGGTTTTCGCCAGTTTCCGGATCTGTACACCTCGGCAGCATACGGCGGAGCAAAGGCTTTGCCGGACTCTTTTGCCATATGGACTTTTGAAAGCCATATCTGGGTCAGCATTGCGTCGTCATGCAGAAAACACCACTCCTCAGCACGGTACAGGCAGTTGCCTGCCTCCTCATATTTTTTCTGCAGGGAATATGCCTGGGCACGTACAACCAAAGATGCCGCATCCGCGTCACGGATCTTGTCTGCTTCATCCACAGTGAGAAGGGCATCTTCCGGTTTTTCCGCATACAGCTGAGCCTCGGCCTTGAGGACGAGGAGCATCGAGGTAAGGTCTGAGGCCTTGTCTACATCCGCACACTTCCATTCTGGAAGGGTCCTGATGGCCGTTTCCATACACGCGGTACATTCATCATATCGGCCAAGTGCTTTCAGTATTGAGGCTTTTCCAACATACGTGAGCGGATCCGCGGGGTCTTCTTTGATCGCCTCGTCGTATTTTCCGAGTGCTTCCTCAAACTTTCCGGAGAGTGCCAGCTCCTCGGCTTTTTCTATAAGATCAGACAATTTCTTTACCGTCCCGGTGAACTTTTACCCGCCCGCTCTCTACCGAGAGGGTGAAACCGTGTTCATACAGCCATTCACGGGCATTTCCGTGTCCGTGGATCATCAGTTCGACCAGATCCGCAGGCTCGTCGACGTCTGTCGACATCCGCATCGAGTCGATGATCTCGACGGTGAGTTCGAGTTCCTCGGCGATCTGAAGATGCCGTCTGAACGAGAAACCATAGTATTCCACATGGAAATTCTCAGGCTTTTTGACAAAAATCACATTCGTTCCGCCGCCGAGCCCGGGCACGATCGCCATGTCAGCTTTGGTGGAGATCACCCGCTGAAGGCTGCCCGGCGTCACCATAGGAAGATCCGACATGATGATCAGGGCCGGGCAGTGGAACTGAGGGAGGGCCCAGTTGACCGCCTCATTGAGTCCCTCTTTTCGGATCGCTACCAGCGCGTCACGGCACTCATACTTCGAAGTGCAGAGAAGCGTTGCACTGCATCCCGTCCTTCTGACTGCGAGAATCACGTCTTCCAGCATTATCCTCGCAAACTCCTCACGTTCCTCCTGGGACAGAATGGATGAGAGCCGGGTCTTCGGGTTGACCGGTTTGAACGGAATCAGGGCGTGGAAGTACATTGTTACTACTAATTGGGGTCTTTTAATGATAGATACTTTTCTCCTCAGGGATGCAGCATCTGAAATATTTTTACGATATCGCGTGATGGTCCAACATCATGGACACGGCAGATATCTGCCCCTCCTGCAAGCAGATCATATAAGACAGCAAGAGAGCCGTAAAGCCGCTCATGCGGCGGTTTATTCAAACAATCCCCGATGAAGGTTTTTCTGGACACTGCGGCAAGCAGAGGAAAACCGTAGGTTTTGAGTTCTGAAAATCTCCGGCAAAGTTCCCAGTCCGCCTCGCTCGATCGTTCCATCACCCACTTGCCGACACCGGGATCCAGAATCAGCTGATCGATCCCATAACTTTCCGCCCGCCAGATGATCTTTTTCAGGGCTTCGTGCGTGGAGATAATGTCGGTCGGATCCCCGGGCTGTTTGTGTGCAGCCATGGCAATCACAGGGAGACCGCTGTCCGCCGCGATTTTTGCGTAACGTTCGTTTGAAAGTCCGCCGATATCGTTCACAGCGGCTATATCATATCTGAGTGCTGCTTCAAGGACCTCAGGATACATCGTATCGAGAGAGAAGACAGCTCCCGCATGATCCAGATTTCGTAACGTGCGGATGACCCTTTCCTTTTCCTCAGCAACAGAAATGGGGGGTGCGGCAAGAGCCGTACTTCGTGCCCCTATATCGATGATATCGGCACCTGCCCTGATCATCTCTTCGACACGGGTCGTTACCTGTTCGAGAGGGGTGAATGAGTCTGAGAAAAAGGATTCCGGGCTGATGTTGAGTACACCCATAAGCCGCGGCGGATTGGCACCCCCGATACCAATCCCTCTTATGCTGACGTCCATTATAAGGTCCGGATCTCAGGATACAGCGGATATCTCAGGCAGAGTGCTGTAACTTCTGCTTTGACCGATGCAATGACCTTTTCATCCCCGATGTGGTTAAGGACTTTGGCGATCCAGTCTCCTATCTGTTTACACTGATCCTCCTTCATTCCGCGGGTGGTGATGGTCGGTGTTCCGATTCTGATACCCGAAGTCTCGAAGGGCGAAAGTGCCTGCCGCGGGATCGTGTTCTTATTGACGGTGATCCCGGCTTTCCCTAATGCGATCTCGGCCTGCTGACCAGATATATTGTGATCAGAGAGGTCAAGCAGACAGAGGTGGTTGTCGGTTCCTCCGGAGACAAGACGGAAGTTGTTGTCTTCAAGAGTCGATGCAAGAACTTTGCAGTTTTTAACGACCTGTTTTGCATACTCTTTGTAGTCTTCGGTGAGTGCTTCGCGGAAACAGACTGCTTTTGCGGCGATTACGTGCATAAGGGGTCCGCCCTGCATTCCTGGGAAGACTGCTTTGTCGATAGAGTTTGCATACTCTTTATTGCACATGATCACGCCGCCGCGTGGTCCCCTCAGGGTTTTATGGGTCGTTGAGGTGGTGTAGGTGGTGACCCCGACCGGAGAGTTGTGCAGGCCTGTGCAGCAGAGTCCGGAGATGTGGGCAATGTCTGCCATAGAACGCGCCCCTACATCCTCTGCGATCTCAGCGAATGCCTTGAAGTCGATCTCACGCGGGTATGCTGATGCGCCGCAGACGATAAGGTCCGGACGTGTTTTTCGTGCGAGCTCCGCAATCACGCCGTAATCAAGAGTCTCGGTATCAAAATCAACGCCGTAAAACGAGATGTCGAAAAATTTACCGGACATGTTTGCCGGATCGCCGTGGGAAAGGTGACCGCCGTTGTTCAGACTCTGACTCAGGATCTTGTCTCCCGGCTTCAGACATGAGAGATAGACTGCTTCATTTGCCTGACTGCCGGAGTGCGGCTGAACATTTGCGTGTTGTGCGCCGAAAAGTTTACAGAGCCTGTCGCGTGCCAGGTTTTCGATCTGATCATGAAATTCACAGCCGCCGTAGTAACGTTTTCCGGGGTAGCCTTCTGCATATTTATTAGTCAGAATGGTACCCATTGCTTCCATTACTTCACGTGCGACGACATTTTCCGATGCGATAAGTTCAAGCCCCTCAACCTGGCGCTTGTGTTCTTTGTTTATCAGCTGGAAAATTTCCGGGTCAAATAGTGCCAGGGACGACATATTATCTAAATATAGTTAATAGGAAGTGATAAAGGCGTCTACTCTTTGTCCAATGCATCTGCCGCGAGACGAATCATTGAGTACATTCCGTCCGGGGTCGGGTGGACTTCCAGCATCGGAGAGAATTCATGAACTTTTACGCCTTTGCGTACCAGATATCCAAGATAGGTCCCGACAATGCTTGTGTCTGGCGCGGAAGTGGCAAATCCCAATATTTTCCCGTCATTCTTTGATACGGTGAGATGCATCGAGCCGACCGATCCGTCCGCCACATGCCAGAATGATCCGGGTCCGGCAATGTTGGGGGAGGAGAAGGTCATTCCCTCTTCTCCTTTTTTCGATGGGCATACCGTGTAGTCTAGCCCAAGCACGATCGTATAAGGGAACTGCTCAAGATCAACCTTCCGCGGGTGCCCGAGTATTGCGTCGGCCGCTGCAAATCCCTGAAGACGGGCGACCGGGGTAAAGTACGGTGCGCCGGTCACATCGCCTGCTGCATAGATCCCCGGAATGGAGGTCTCCATTTTTTCGTTTACTTTGATCGAGCCGTCCGGATTTTTGGCCATGCCGGTGAAAAGCGAGGTCTCCGGTCTCATTCCGGTCGCGAAAAGAACGGCATCGAAGGGGATCTTCTCACCGTCCATGATGATACCTTCAACATGGTCTTTGCCGATTATCTGCTCGATCGTCCCGTATTTGATAGTGACATTGGCAAGATCGCGGCGGACCGCCTTCATCATCGCTTCAGGGAGTGCCGGCAGGAACACACTCCTGCAAAAGAGGGTAACTTCACAACCGAAGGCTGCGTAGATGTAGGCGAACTCAGCTGCGGAGATCCCGCCTCCGATAATGGCGAGCCTTTTTGGAAGCACAGGCATTGTCCGGATCGTTTTTGCCGTATAGGTTCCGGGAAGGTCGTTTCCAGGGATATTGGGAACATAGATTCCGGCTCCGGTGGCGATGATGATTTTGTCGGCTTCACGCGGCTGACCATTCACGAACAGTTTTCCGTCCCTGATCTCGGCCTCTGCTTTATATTCGATCACGACCCCTGCCGCTTTTGTCTCCCGTTCAAGGATGAACTCCAGTTTTTTCTGGACTGCTTCAAGTTTCAGGATCACATCCGGAAACCGGACGGCAGCACTGCCCTCGATGACTCCTGATTTTTGTAAAAAAGATAGAGTATTGATACTGCGGGCAACATCGTTCAGTCCGCAGACGAGCATGCACCCGTCATGGATGCATGTTCCGCCGATCGCCTTTCTCTCAAGAAGGGTGACATCTTTTCCTCCTTCGGCGAGGCGCAGAGCTGCCATCCTCCCGGCAGGTCCTGCGCCGATAATGTAGATCATTTCAGAACACTTCACAGCCTTCATCGGAAGGAAGGGTGAGTTCCTCGCCAGAATATGCATTCACTTCCACGATGTCCTTCTTTCCTCTGACCTGCCAGACAGGCACATACACTTTTTTGAAGACAAGCTCGATGTTTTCATCGCTTGGCCGGAAGTCCTTCTCTTCGGCAAATATCGCATCGCCTGCTGTTGTTTTTATTCTGACCCTGCGGGTGAGTTTTTTGATCAGCTCAGCTTTGACCCGTTCTTTTGCATCATCCAGACAGGTGATAGGGGCCATGACCTCGGCATCCTGAGGGAGCTCTGCCTCCTGCGGAACGACATCGCCGAACTGTCCGGGCAAATCGTTGATTGCATTGATCCAGCCCGATCCCTCTTCATCAAAAGAAACGCTCTTTCCTTTATAGGTCGCCTCTCCGCCGCTTTTATACTGGTAATACCAGTACGGGATCATCCGCAGCACCGTAGTTCCCTGCTGGCGTGCAACGCGGATCGCTTCCTGGCCGGAGATTCGTAACGGGAGCACAAGATCATACCCTATCGGCGGTTGCCTGATCCCGACATTCGTGTATGCATAACTCGGTCCGCCGACGATGTCAAACGGCATGCTCCAGATGCGTGCAGATGCCGCATCACCAATGTATTTGAGCAGTTTCTCCCTCGTCCAGAGGTCCGACTCCTTTGGCTGGAAGTATGAACTCCCGGTAAAAATGATTTTGTCACAGCGGACCTTGGTTCCGTTGAGGGTTATCGTGTAGGGAGTCATATCGAAACGCTGAAGAAGACTAGTGTCATCGGACGACATGACAAGAATACATTTTGCACCCCGTACTGCCGAGAGATTGAACGGACCCTCTTCAATCTCACAGTCATATCCGGCGGTCTCGAGAACACGCCGTATCTCGGTCACCGCATGTGTGTGAATCAGTTCACCCATAATTAGTTACTATTGGTTCTCCATTCTCATAAAATCCAATGTCTCGGCTCCCTCTCCGCCGTATCATTTCAGGTGAAGAGCAGGTTTGCCGCCGGGGCACGTTTGTGCATGGAATATTTCACAAATCCAAGCGCCTTCTCCTCATTAGGGGTAGTAGTGACACCGCCGCGCCTTTCCAAAGCAATCAGCGCTGCATCCAGGTCAGCATAGGTCATGCCAAGTTCCCCTTCGTCACTCTGCCCTTCCCAGAATCCGGCGCTGGGAGTCTTGCTGACGATCGAATCAGGCACCCCAAGCTCCTTTGCGAGAAGAAACACATCTTTTTTCCAGAGATGAAGAAGGGGCTGGATGTCTGCCGCGGAATCCCCCCACTTCGTAGAGTAGCCGATCATATACTCGGTTTTGTTAGATGTCCCGCAGACCAGATATCCGCGGGCTGCGGCGATATTGTATAATGCGGTCATTCTGAGACGGGCCGCGATGTTGCCTCTCAGGACCGGCGTGTCAGTGATGTGCGGAGCGGCAAGGAATGCCGATCTGACATCTTCCAAAGGAACGGTGATCAGTTCGACACCCAGGTTCCGGCAGAGTTCCTCCGCATCTTCATGATCCCGGGGATCATTGGAAGAAACCGGCATATTCACGCCTAAGATCCGTTCAGGTCCGAGCGCTTTGCAGCAAAGGGAGCAGGCTACCGCCGAATCGATACCTCCTGAGATGCCGAGGACTATCCCGCGGGCATTTGCCCCCCATATGGTCTGTCTGATGAGATCTTTGATTTTCACGATCTCGCATCCGATACAATCACAGGTTACTTCGGTCATTTATCCTCCTTTTTTAACGCGTCATGAAGATTTTTCAGTGCATAGCGTGTTCCCGGATGATCTGCGGCGAACCAATCCAGGAATTCAGCCGCATCTCCGCTGATCTCCGGCGCGGGTCCCGGAAATCCATGCTGCTGTGCATACCAGAACACCTCTCCGGCCGGTATCACCGAAAATGGGGAGATATGCCCCTTATCGGCCCCGATCAGGCAGTCCTGGGTCCCGGCGCAGACCGACTCAAGCACTTTGAGTGCGGCATCATCCAGCGTTGCCGGCTCGAGGATCACATCGGCATCCTTTGGTTCTTTCACAAAGAGCAGATCGGTCCGGGACGCGAGCATTTCCGCCAGAAAGATCCGCAGAGCAAAACTGCGGAACGTTTTGTCTTCTTCGACAAAGAGTCGTGATCCTGAGGAAAAACCTCCCTGATGCCTGATCTCTTTTTTGGCTTTTGCCGCTATGTCGGCAGCAGCGTGATATTCGCAAAGGGAGAGACCTGAATACGGCTGGATCACGACCGCCTCTTTACTGCACCTGCTGCATTTCATATAAGAAATATGGGCTCTTCAAAGATATGGATATTCCCAACAAAGAAGGGAAAAAATATAACATAACGAATGGCCAAAGAGCATAGAATGAAACTGCGCCTCATTTTTCTCCTCGCTCTTTCTGTATTTGCGGTGATTATCGCCGCAGGATGTGTTGATCCGGCGACAACATCCGGGACTCCGATTCCGACATCGACGATGCCGCTTCCCCCATCTGATTCTGCGGCCGGTAACTGGACTGGTGTATGGAATGATCAGAACGGAACCGAACAGACGACGATCACCTACACGATCACTGTGGAAAATGCGGCCTCGGGAAACGTTGCCTATGTGAAAAAGATAAAGGACGGATTTTCGAGCAGTACATTTGAATACTCGATTTCTGCTGAAATCGTCAGGTCAGGAAACGAATATTCCCTGGATGCCCAACTTCTTGGCATCTATGTTTTCTCGCTTACGGGAGATAACTCGGCAACGCTGCTGACTCCGGAAGGAGCGACCGTTTCGATGACGAAGGTCTGAGAGTTTGGTGGTTCTTCCCACCTTTTTTTTGAAAAAAAAGTATGTTCAGAGTTTGCGGCAGACCGTCAGATATCCCGTGTGTGAGACACGAGTCGACGGTCTCGTTCCCCGATTGCTCCGGGTAAGTTCGCGCTCCATGCACTCAAATGTCAGGACTGACCCCTCGCCGAAGAGTTCCCGGGCTGTGTCCATGACGCAGAAGGTCTGTTCCAGAAACGGCGTGTAGGTCGCGAAGTATCCGCCGATCTTCAGAAGCGGGTATACGTGCCGGACGTGTTCGGGCTGGATCTGCATGTCCAGATGGATGATATCATAGGGGCCGTCTGTAACATCCAGAACATCGCAGGCCCGGCACTCGACGTTGTCGAGTCCGGCGTCCCGGATGTTTCCTTCCGCGATCTTAGAGAACTCAGGTCTTGCCTCGCAGGTAACGACCGAGCCCGCACATCCGCCGAAGAAGATGACCGCGATCCCTGATCCCGTGCCTGCATCCAGTACACGGTCGCGCCGGCACATGCCCGTGTATGCCATCACCATGCCGATGTCCTTTGGCATCATGGGTGCGCCGGTCCGTTTTCCGTGCGAAAAGAAGTCTGTTGCCTTTGGCAGAAGAACGGTGAACGGTTTTCCAAGATGCGTCAAAACCGTATCTCCGCTCTCGAGCCCGGCGACTTCTGAAAGATCGACCAGGCCGAGATCCGTCGAGAGTTTTCCCTCGCCGGCCTTCACATAATATTCTCGTCCGTGTCCGCGGACGATGACTCTGTTTGGTCCGATCATACCGCGGTCAGTTTTAAAATTGCCTCGGCAATGTCCCCGTTACACTCTAAAAGAGCGGCACGGGCGGCTTCCGGTGAAACGGAAGTCTGTGAAGCGACCAGCTCAACATCCGACTCGGGGATCTCGACGGCGGCTTCTTCGAAGTGAACTTCGCCCGTCAGCTGATACGAGGTCTGACCCTGCATCGTGATCCCGACGACCTCGGCATTCAGAAAGACATAATTTCCGGACGCTGTGTACACCACGACTTTCGAGACATCTGCGATCTCGTCCATCTTCATGCCCATCTTCTTCATCGCTGCTTTCATCTGTTTGGGATTTACTCCTGGCATCATTTTTTGTTCCTTCCTTGTCTAACTTTTACTGCTGTTCCATAATTAAATCCGATCATTTCGCTTCCGGAAAGTACTGCCATCCCGGTGGCGATCAGATTGTCCGATTCATCGACGACAAATACTTCGTCTTCTGCGTGAATATTCGGGTCACTCGATATTACGTGTTTTGCCATCGCGTTTTTGCCGTCGGCAACAAAGGGAATGGCCTCTTCCATTATGACGACCCGGTTTGCCGGCGCCGGCAGGAATGCATGCAGAGCCTGTGCTCCGGGATAGCCGAGCGTGAACCGCCCGTCATTTGCACGGACGGTGACCAGCCGTTCCTTTGCGAGGCTCACATACCGTACCCGCTTTGTGGTTGAGTATGAAAATGTGACCTGGTCGGGAAAGAGAACTTCTCCTGCTCCCCGCCCGAACTGGAAGTCAGCGATCCTTCTGACCCGCTGTAAACTGCCTTTTGACAAGCTCGTTAACTCTTCTGGTGAAATCATGCTCGCATCCTTTGGGAATATATGCGCCGGCTGCAATATTATGCCCTCCGCCTGCTCCCCCTGCCTCGACGGCCGCCGTGGCCAGAACTTCCTGCAGATCGACCCCGCGGCGCAGAACTTTTTCATAGGTCCGCATCGAGACTTTGATGAGATCAGGTTCATCGGAGACGCTGCACATAACAAGGATCGGTTTGTCTGTGTCGAGTTTTGAGAGGGCCATCCCTGCCCCGATACCTGCGATCGTATCCGGATATTTATCGCCGGTATGGATCGCCTGGATTGATCCGAGATCCTCCACGCCCGTTTCAATGATATATTCACAGAGTTCGCGGATGATGGACCTATGGTGTCTGAGCATATGCTCGGCCTCCCGGTACTTCTGCCCCCGGTCCCCGAAACAGACCGCCTCGCCGATCTTTGGTTTGGCCCACCTGCCGCAGGCATTCAGCATGGTGGCATACTCGGAGGCATTTCTGAGCGGCGTTTTTTCCATCTCATCGGGGAAGAAGTAGTGTTCGGCAATAAGCCCGTCTGTTGACTCGCCGTTGGCAATGAGCTGCTCTGCAAGAACGCTGGCAAGTCTCTTTTCCTCTTCGGAAGAGAGTTCTTCCCAAACTCTCTGGTCGGATGGCGAGTGGTAGATCCCGATCCGGCAGAGCAGGGCGGCTGCTTCCGCAGGTTTTCCGGAGATGCCGGGTATCTGGGGGTCATCAGCATTCGAGAGGCATATGTGAAGCGGTCTTGTCGAGAGCCCATAACAGTTTATCCCGCGTCTGATCCGGATATGCCCGCTGTCAGCTCCGTCCTCTGCTATCCATCTGGCAACACCAACCAGTCCGTGATTTTCCCGCGCCATCATATCGCCGACGTTTCCAACGACGGAAAGTTTTGCCAGATCAGTATTTGCCGGGTCGAGCTTTCTTGCGACC
>JAYFOG010000075.1:0-2864 GCA_034932965.1 Methanocorpusculum sp. | reverse complement strand
AGCGGACCTGACGGGACCCCAAGCGTGCGCGCGATACCGGGGTCAAACTGCCGGCGGGTTATCGTGATTTGATCACCTTCCACCAAACTATCCTGTGTACGTGTTATTTGTTGAACGGATAAGACTATTAAATCACCTGATGCCTGACGCCTGTTTTCAGCAGGGGTGAACAGAGTCGGCATAATCCGGCCGCCTTTTCCGGTCGTGTGAAAAATATTCCCCATTTTGTCCAGCTCGGTCAGGAGGAACTCTTCATACCCGAGAAATGCTGCGGAAAACAGATCAGCAGGCAGTTCGATCACCGAAGGCTCTCCGTCCATGATCCGGCCGTGCGGAAAGATTTTCAGATCCTGAGCCGTTTTTGCGGCCAGATTTCGATACGCGATCCATGTGGAGAAGGACATCCCGTTGATTTTTCGCAGGTCGCCTTCGGATATCTCCTCAAGACCAAGATCAGAGAGGATCCCTGCAAGACGGGAGAGTTCCTGCTTTGAAAGGGCTTTTCTGTCGATATGCGCGGCGGCAGCCCCGCCTGACGTTGCGATCATCCGGGAAACCATCTCCTTTGACACAGAACCGACATCCCGGGTGTGCATCATGTGCCCAAACGCTCCCTTCGTCTCAAGACAGATCGCCGTCTGCCTGGCCGCATAATGGGTCCCGCCAAACCCTATCAGAGGGACGGCGTCCGGCGAGGGCCGGGCATACAAAACACTTTTAGCCGCTGCAAGGCAGGCTGCCGAGTCGTTCCACTCCTTTTCTGTACTGCCCACCTCGACAAAAAAGAACGGAACGGGAAGATCCGTCGGCCCGTGGTGCGTGATCTCGTAAGAGACCCGGTAACCTTCCGGAGCGAAAGCTGCATGATTCTGCAGAACCGCCTTCATCCAGACGGGATCTGTCAGACCAAGCTCCCGGTCATTGCCGCCAAGCCCCGCGATCCCGAAGTTTCCCGCCGGATGGACCGTCAGGACCGGGACCGGATTCACACTTGAGTGACGGGAAACAACGATGATAAGATCGGCGTCAGGATTCATCCCGGATCTTTCCGCATGGATGATCCTGCCGGGAACCGTATGAAACGTCACCTCGTTTCCGTCGAAAAGAGGGAACCCTTCCTTTGGCGGATTTTTCAAAAGCTCGTCGACGGCCGCCCGGATATTTCGTCCTGCAGGATCGGAGTCAGAGTTCACTATGTCAATTATCATACTACAAATACCCTATACCTGTCAGACTTGAGATGATCCACAGTATCACGAATATCACCGGGACATGCACAAGGTAAATGAAAAGCGTCACCGCCCCGTTACCAAGCTTTGCAAGACCGGTCCCGAGCAATCCCGGTTCCCGGATGGAAAATCCCCGTCTGCCGTGCGGATAAAAGACGTTGCCAAGACCCACCCCTAAAAGAAGCACCCCGAACCAGGGAAACAGCGGGAAGTAATCCTGCGTATACATCATAAAATCCTCTGCATGGATGCCCAGAGGATAGAGCCAGGACGGATCATTGATGTAGGGGAAAATGAACGCTCCGATCGCGATGATGCTCATCCCGATAATGATGTTCCATTTCCCGTATCTGAGAAGAGGGATCGCCAGAAGCATCGACACCCCGAGCATATGCAGGAACCCGAATTTGATAAACGCAGGACTGCCGAGGAATACCGAAGCACCGATCCAGCTTGCGATCGTGATGCAGAATCCAAGAGCCAGAAGGAACAGGGCCTTGATGACCAGAGCACCGTAATACTCTTTTGTCGTTCTTCCTCTCATCCGTTCGTGGCGAAGGATCATCGCCATACCTGCGATAAGAACGAAGATGCCGGAGCCAAACATATACGTGTTATAATAGGCAAGGAACCGGGGATCCTCGGTGATGATATGAAACATCACAAGACAGGCAAGCAGGTGATAAAAAAGCATCCCCAAAATAGCGATCCCGCGAATGGCATCCACTTCCCAGTACCGATCGCTTTGCGGAGCGCCTGACCCGCCGGGCATTACCCGAACTGAGTCATCGTTTTCCAGTAGTTCACCACCCATTGTTCCATCCCTATTGGTTGTATGCATCTAAGTACTTTATGAACAGCTAAACATACCCGATCCCGGTCGTGATGCTCAGCAGCCACAGGATAACAAAGAAGATCGGCATGTGGACAAGATAGATGATAAGAGTGACCTTGCCGTATCCCATTTTTGCAAAAAATCTGCCGAGGATTCCGGGCTGTCTGACGGAAAACGATCTGACCCCTTTGGGATAGAAGATGTTTCCAAGACCGACGCCTAAGAGAATGAACCCGCTCCACGGAAATATCGGGAAGTAGTCAGGTGTGTGATCCATGAAATCTGCACCATGGATCCCCAGAGGGTAGAGCCATCCGGGATCCTGGATCCCCGGAATGATGAACACCCCGATCAGGATGATCAGTATGCCAAAAAGGATGTTCCATTTCCCAAACCTCAGAAGCGGGATCGAGATCAGCATCGAGATACTCAGCATGTGGAGAAACCCGAACTTGATGAAGACATCGTCATTATAGATAACCACGGACGCAAGCCAGGTCAGTGCCGTGATGCACATCGCGATAAAAAACAGGATCAGGGCCTTTTTCGCGATCTCGCGGTAATAGGAACCCATCGGTTTTCCAAGCATCCGGTTATACCGGAGAACGATCGCAACGCCGGCGATCAGAATAAAAGCCGCCGAGACGATAACGATCGGACTGTAATAAAAGAGAAACTCGTTGGTCTCCTCCAGGATGTGAAACATCACGAGGATCGCGAGAAAATGAAAGTAGAGCATCCCGAAAAGGGCAAGACCGCGGATGGCGTCGATCTCCCAGTATCGTTCACTTTTCACCCGC
>JAYFOG010000074.1:0-6643 GCA_034932965.1 Methanocorpusculum sp. | reverse complement strand
ACTGTTTTGTACCTACCAGTATGACCGCTGATGAGCGATGACAGAGGGTAAAACCTCTCGAGTGAAGTGAGTAATTATGGCAAAGATTTACCAGAAGTTTGAAGTCCCAGAAGAACTTCAGAACAAAGCACTTGAAGCTCTCGAGCTTGCACGTGACACCGGAAAGATTAAGAAAGGCGCAAACGAGGCAACCAAGGCCGTCGAGCGCGGGATTGCAGCTCTCGTCTTAATCGGCGCAGACGTTGCACCCGAAGAGATCGTCATGCACATCCCCGGACTTGCAGACGAGAAAGAAATTCCGTTCGTTTTCATCAACAAACAGGCAGACATCGGAGCCGCATGCGGCCTTGATGTTGGATGCACTGCAGTAGCAATCGTTAAAGTCGGCAAAGGCAAAGAGATCGTAGGAGATCTTGCCGGCCAGATCAAGGCACTGAGAGGATAATTCCATGCCTGATGATGCAACGCCAGCAGAAGTAATCGAGGTCATCGGCCTTACCGGAATGCACGGAGAGGCATCCCAGATAAAATGCCGTGTCCTTGATGGCTCAAACAAGGGGCGTATCATTACCCGTAACACTTTCGGACCTATCCGTGAGGGTGACATTCTGATGCTCCTTGAAACGGAACGCGAAGCAAAGAAACTTTCCAGACGGTGACCAAAATGGTGGATACATATACCTGCAGCTACTGCGGAAAGCAGCTTGAACCCGGAACCGGGAAGCTCTTTGTGAGAAAAGACGGAGCAGTATTCTATTTCTGCTCGTCAAAATGCCAGAGCAACTATAAACTCGGCAGAATCCCCAGACGTGTAGCCTGGACCGCAGCAGGTCGCAAGGCACGCGGTAAGGAGTGATTTGATCTATGGAACGCACCTTTGTGATGATCAAACCCGACGGCGTCCAGCGCGGACTTGTCGGCGAGATCCTGTCACGCTTTGAAAACAAAGGATTCAAACTAGTTGCCGCAAAGTTCGGCATCCTTGCAGAATCTATTGTTGACAAGCACTACGAGGAGCACCTCGCAAAACCATTCTACCCGGGTATGAAAGCATACATTACGAGTGGACCGGTCTTCCGTTTTGTCCTCGAAGGTGACAATGTTGTTGCAACGGTTCGTAAAATGAACGGCGCAACCAACCCGACAGAAGCCAACCCCGGAACGATCCGCGGCGATTATGCTCTGTCGATCGGCAAAAATGTCATTCATGCAGCAGACTCTCCCGAGAGTGCTGCCCGTGAGATCGGCATTCACTTTACTCCGGCCGAACTTGTCTCTTATACTAAGATCGACGAGTCCGAGCTTTACGAGTAAGGCCGTATATCTGAGAAATATTCTCAGCCAATCTTTTTTGCGCTGCTATTGCCGATGATTATTTGAATGAGGAGGTGACCCGCTTCACTGATGACGTGGTGTCCGTTTTTTTGAATAGGACTTACGCGGTGTTATTCTCAATCCAATTCGGGAAGGGTATTACTGGATGTGGACACATGAGAAAAACCAACCGCGAATCGGCGCGAATCCCGCCCTTCGGGCTCCCAGAATCGGATTTGCTTCACCTCACTTTCGCAAGCCTGCTATGCAGTCTTGCTCATCCCTTCATCGGGACCGTTCGGGCAAATCCTGTCGCCGCCCCAGCGGCTCCCATTAATGCTTTGCTTCTTGATCTTATGTCATGATTGTTAGTAAAATGGATATTTTTCAGATTAAGAACTGCTCAATGAATCTATCCCTCAAGGGAGGCGTCGGGACGCCGACAGGATTTGCCCGAACGGTCCCGATGAAGGGATGAGCAAGACAGCGAAGCTGGATTGCGAAAGTGAGGAAAAGCAAATCCGATTCTTTTCGCCCGAAGGGCGGATTCGCGCCGATTCGCGGTTGGTTTTATCTCATGTGTCCATACCCAACTATACTCTTTCCGAATTGGATTGTGATTAACACCGCGTAAGTCCTATTCAAAGTAGTTCTTCCAGAGTGGAGAAGACCCGCTCGCAAGTTTCCTTTGAAAACTTGCTCAGCTGAGGGCGAGCCTTGCGGCTCACCCCGCCTCTTGAAAACGTATATATTGTTAGCCTCCTAACTATTTTGTACATGGACGACAGACTTCCGGCAGCTATCCTGATCAGGATCCTTTCAAATCACATCAAACGAAACCTGGACAGTGCTGCTTCCAAGGGCCCCCTGAAAAATATGACCGGCACTCAGATCCAGATAATCGGCTACATCCATCATACTGCGAAGAGTGATGTGTTCCAAAAAGATATCGAAACAAAATATGCCATCCGCCGTTCCACTGCCACCGGGATCCTGCAGCTCATGGAAAAAAACGGGCTTATCACCCGTGAACCCGTCGGGTACGATGCCCGGCTCAAAAAAATCGTCCTCACAGAAAAGGCTCTGACCCTCAGCCGGCAGGCAAAACACAACCTCTCCGAACTTGAAGAACAGATGACAAAAGACATCTCCGCAGAAGAACTGGAGACATTCCGCTTTGTCATCAGAAAAATGCAGCACAATCTCGGGGGCATTCAATGAACCGCATTATAGAACGCCTTGCAGGCTCTATCCGCGAGTATAAAAAAGACAGTCTGAAAACCCCGCTGTTCGTCGCACTCGAAGTAGTGATGGAAGTTATCATCCCGTTGATCCTTGCCAGTCTCATCGACGACGGGATCAACGGAGGCGATATGGACGTCATCCTCCGGCTCGGTCTTGCATTATTCATCTCAGCGCTCCTCTCACTCCTGTTTGGTGTTATTGCCGGCAAATATGCCGCCTCTGCCTCCGCCGGATTTGCACGAAACCTCAGGCATGATATCTTCTACACCATCCAGGACTTTTCATTTGCCAACCTGGACAAATTCTCTACATCGAGCCTCATCACCCGGCTGACCACCGATGTTACCAATGTGCAGAATGCCTATCAGATGATCATCCGGATCGCGATGCGCTCTCCTTTGATGCTGATCTTATCCTACATCATGGTCATTTGGATCAACCCTCAGCTCTCGCTGATCTTTTTGTTTCTCATCCCGATCCTTGGAGTGGGGATGTACTTTATCATCACCAGGGTCCAGCCGATATTTGTAAAGGTGTTCAAAACATTCGACCGGCTCAACAAAGTTGTTCAGGAAAATCTCCGCGGGATCAGGGTCGTTAAATCCTATGTCCGCGATGACTACGAGATCACCAAGTTCAAAGGTGTTTCACAGGATATCTACCGTTACTTCTCGCAGGCGGAAAAACTGCTCGCCTTTGTCAGCCCGCTGATGCAGTTTGTCATCTACCTCGCTATCCTTCTCATATCCTGGTTTGGCGCACAGCTGATCGTTGCCGAGACCCTGACAACAGGTCAGCTGGTCAGTCTCTTTGCCTACACTATGCAGATCCTGATGAGTCTGATGATGCTTGCCATGGTTTTTGTCATGATCACCATGTCGCGCGCATCTGCCGGACGGATCGTCGAGGTCCTCGACGAAGAAAGCGATCTGCAAAACCCGAAAGACCCGGTATTCCTCGTCAAAAACGGGGATGTCAGCTTCCGTGATGTGAACTTCAGCTACTCCTCCGCTGCCGAACGCACCAGTCTGCAGAAGATCAATCTGGAGATCAGATCAGGCGAAACGGTCGGCATCCTTGGGGGGACCGGCAGTTCCAAAACAACGCTCGTTCAGCTCATCCCCCGGCTCTATGATGTGACCGGCGGCTCAGTAATGGTCGGGGGGGTCGATGTCAGAGCATACGACCTAAAAACGCTTCGTGATCAGGTCGCCATGGTCCTGCAGAAAAATGTGCTCTTCTCCGGAACCATCCGTGACAATCTCAAATGGGGTGATCCCGATGCATCCGATGAAGAGATCGTTCGTGTCAGTAAACTTGCCTGTGCGGATGAGTTTATCAAAAAATTCCCTGACGGATACGACACGGAAATCGAACAGGGCGGTTCGAATGTATCCGGCGGCCAGAAACAGAGACTCTGCATCGCCCGCGCTCTGCTGAAAAAACCTAAGATCCTTATTCTGGATGATTCTACAAGCGCAGTGGATACCAAAACAGATGCGCAGATCCGCCAGGCCCTGTTCACCGAACTTCCCGGCACCACGAAGATCATCATCACCCAGAGGATCTCTTCGGTAATTGATGCGGATAAGATCGTCGTCATGGACAAAGGGCACATAAATGCGGTCGGGACCCATGCTGAACTCATGGAAAACAACCCAATCTATAGGGAGGTCTATGCAACTCAGACAAAGGGAGGTGAGATGTAATGCCGCCGATGGGTCCGGGAGCAATGGGTCCGGGAGCAAAAGGCGGCAAACGCCCCGGAATTCCGGTTGTGGGACACAAACCCAATGATGTGAAAAAGACTCTGAAACGTCTTCTCTCCTATCTTCCGGGTATGTATAAGATAACGCTCGGTGTCGTTGTCATCTGTATCCTGTTAAGCACTCTTGCAGGCGTCATCGGTTCCCTCTTCCTTGAAGTGCTGATCGATGATTATATCACGCCGCTTCTCGGTATGGATGATCCGGTCTTCACCTCTTTACTGCAGGCGATCCTTTTCATGGGGCTCATCTATCTCTGCGGTGTTTTGTCGACTCTGATCTACAGCAGACTCATGGTCATCATCTCCCAGGGGGTCATGAAGCGGATACGTGATGAAATGTTTGCCCATATGCAGACGCTGCCCATCAGGTACTTCGATACGCATAAATTCGGCGATACGATGAGTCATTACACAAACGATACCGAGACCCTGCATCAGATGCTTTCGCAAAGCGTCCCGCAGGTGTTTTCATCGGTCGTGACGATCGTGTTCGTTTTCGCCGCAATGATCTATACGAGCAGTCTTCTGACGATCCTCGTTGTATTGATGGTGATCGTGCTGTATTTTGTAATGAAAAAGATCGGCGGGAAGAGTGCTGTCTATTTTGTCCGCCAGCAAAAATCTCTCGGTACGGTGAACGGGTATGTCGAAGAGATGATCAACGGACAAAAGGTCGTTAAGGTGTTCTGTCACGAGGAAAAGGTCAAATCAGAGTTTGATGTAATGAATGACGAACTGTGCGGGCATGCGAAATCTGCCAACACCTTTGCAAATATATTCATGCCGGTGGTCGTAAATATCGGGAATATCCAGTATGTTTTGATTGCGATCGCTGGCGGAGCTCTGGCAATAAGCGGTGTCGGCGGTCTGACGCTCGGCGGGATCGCTGCGTTTTTACAGCTGAGTAAGAGTTTTATGATGCCGATCAGTCAGGTTTCCCAGCAGCTCAGTTCGGTTGTTATGGCATTGGCGGGAGCGGAGAGGATCTTTCAGCTGATGGACGAGCCGGCCGAAGAGGATACCGGCGATGTGACGCTGGTCCACGCGAAAAGCGAAGGCCCGACCCTGACGGAGTCATCGGTTTATACGGGCGTCTGGGCCTGGAAGGAGATCCGGGACGGCAGGCCGGTCTATACCCGGCTGAAAGGAGATGTGCAGCTTCGCGATGTCAGGTTTGGGTATTCGCCGGATAAGGATGTTCTGCATGACATTACGCTGTATGCACGCCCGGGTCAGAAGGTCGCGTTCGTGGGCGCTACGGGGGCTGGAAAAACGACGATCACCAATCTGATCAACCGGTTTTATGATGTGCAGAAAGGGGAGATCTTCTATGACGGGATCGATATCCGGCGGATCAGAAAGGCGGATCTTAGAAGGTCGCTTGGGATCGTTTTACAGGATACGAATCTGTTTACGGGGACCGTTCGGGAAAATATCAGATTTGGTAAACTGGATGCGACTGATGAGGAGGTGTATGCCGCTGCGCGTCTTTCGAATGCCCACAATTTCATCTCCCGTCTTCCGGAAGGGTATGATACGATACTGGAAGGAGACGGCGGAAGTCTTTCCCAGGGTCAGCGCCAGCTTCTTTCCATCGCGCGTGCGGCGGTGGCAAATCCTCCGGTGATGATCCTGGATGAGGCGACGTCGAGTATCGATACACGTACGGAAGCTATCGTTCAGGCAGGGATGGATTCTTTGATGAAGGGACGTACGGTGTTTGTGATCGCCCACCGGCTTTCGACGGTCCATAATGCTGATGTGATCATGGTCCTTGAGTCGGGCAGGATCATTGAGCGCGGGAGTCATGGTAAGCTGATTGCTGAAGGCGGACGGTATTATCAGCTGTATTCGGGAGCATTTGAGCTGGAATAGGATTTATGCGGGGTGCTCTGATTGAAAGTGCTGATATGTGCGGACGAAGTGTTTTGACTTCGGGTACGGCATTTTGTGAGGGTATGGGATAGTTAACCGCAAATAAGCGGTTTTTTTCTCATAGGAGTTACGCGGTGTGAGCTTAACCGAACAAAACTCACATACTTATGAGGTGTACTTCGATTTCGTGTACGGGATTATTGTGGGCGCATGAGAAAGAACCAACCGCGAATCGGCGCGAACCGCAAAGCTTTTCTTTGCTCTCCGCGTCGGGCTTTCAGCCCTCGCTTAAATCCCGCCAGCCGATGGCTTGCTCCCAGAATCGGATTTGCTGACCCTCACTCTCACAAGTCTCTCGCAAGGCAAAGCCTTGCTCGGCTGAGGCCTCCCCTGCGGATCAGCCCGCCCTCGACTTGCTCGTCCCTTCATCGGGACCGTTCG
>JAYFOG010000073.1:0-4732 GCA_034932965.1 Methanocorpusculum sp. | reverse complement strand
GCATCATCTGCCGGCATACTCTTCTCCAGCGCGTAAAGTTTCAGATCCCCGGAACGGATCTTTGCAAGATACTCATCCATAAGTATACAATAGTTCAGAAGGGACTAATACATTTTTCTGTCAGACAGGCAAATAATATTCTGGCATATGCAGAGATACGCTCACATTCTGGACCTTGTCAGGGAGAGAAATCCCCTTGTGCATCAAATCACCAATTACGTCACAGTAAATGACTGCGCAAATATGACAATATGTTTCGGGGCGTCCCCGGTGATGTCGCACGCACCAAAAGATGTAGTGGATATGGTAAAAATAGCGGGCGTTCTCGTGCTGAATATCGGAACACTGGATGAAAAACAGATCGAAGGAATGCTTACCGCAGCAAATGAAGCGAAGAACTGCGGTATTCCGATCGTTCTTGATCCTGTAGGAGCAGGGGCAACCCCATACCGCACACAAACCGCGGAGAGGTTTATGAACGAATTTCCTATCGCGGTCGTCAAAGGAAATGCAGGAGAGATCAGCACGCTTGCCGGCGTCTCGGCAACGGTTCGAGGTGTTGACTCCGGCAGCACATCGGGCGACCCAAAGGAGATCGCACGCAGGTATGCAGAAGAGTACGGATGTACGGTCGTCATAAGCGGAGCGGAGGATATCATCAGTGACGGAAAACGTGTCGTCGGAGTGATAAACGGCGTGCCGATGATGGGAAAGATATCGGGGACCGGCTGTATGGCAAGCGCCGTCTGCGGCGCCTGTGCGGCAGTATCCGATCCCGCAGACGGCTGTATCGCCGCTATGACCGCTCTTGGCATCGCCGGCGAAGAAGCGGCAAAAACTGCAAAAGGACCCGGATCGTTTAAGCCGGCATTTTTTGACGCAGCGGCATCGCTCACAAAAGAACAGTTCCTCAAATCAGCAAAAATTTCAGAGTATTCATGAAATATGATCTCTATGTGGTAACCAACGAAGAACTCTCAAACGGCTATTCCCATGCAGAGATAGCAAAGCTCGCTGTTGAAGGAGGAGCGGATGTCATCCAGCTCCGCGATAAGAAGATGGACGCGGCTGATCTCTTATCCGAAGCGGAAAAGATCCGGGAGATCACAAAAGACAAAGCCCTTTTCATCGTAAACGACCGAATCGACATCGCCCTCGCATCAAAAGCGGACGGCGTTCACCTGGGACAAAGAGACCTCCCTGTGAAGACCGCAAGACTCCTTGTTCCAGATGATTTCATCATCGGCATCTCTGTTGGTTCCGTCGAAGAAGCAGTAAAAGGCGTTTTAGACGGCGCGGATTATGTGGCCGTGAGTCCGGTTTTTCCGACCGGCTCAAAACCGGACGCAGGGGAAGGATGCGGAGCGGCCTGCATCTCCGCAGTAAGAAAGGCAGTGCCAAAAGAGATCCCCGTTGTCGGAATCGGGGGCATCAGCCAGAAAAATGTCACTGAAGTCATACGGGCAGGTCTGGATGGAATATGCGTCATTTCAGCTGTGGTAAGCGCCCCTGACATCAGGAGAGCCGCAGAAGATCTGCGTAAAATAATAGAGACCGCAAAAAATGAGTGAAAAAGTACAACAGTGGTGTCTGCAGATCCCGGTCCGCGAAGGAGAGGAAGCACGCAGAAAACTGATCGCCGAAGGAAAAGCTGACCGGAGTCTGAAACCGTATGTCCAGGAAGGATATCTCTTTATTCCAGTTCTGGAAGAAACCGGGATGCAGGCCGGGTTTTCCCCGGCACGCGCTCATGAAGAACTGCCTCGGCACGAACAGATCGGAGGAGTGGTCATTCTTCAGGAAGATGACCCGGCCGAAGCTGAAAAAATTCTGGCAGCGCGACCTTCGACCCACACAGTACTTTTTGCCACATCACCCGTCGAAGGGGAGTTCAGAACAAAAACATTCAAAGTGCTTGCCGGAAAAAATACGACCGAAACACTCTACCATGAATACGGCAGAAGAATGATCATCGATCTGACCGCAGCGTACTTTTCGGCAAGACTCTCGAATGAACGCCAGAGAATTCTTTCATCCATGAAGGAAGGAGAGAAAGTTCTTGATATGTTTGCCGGTGTCGGACCGTTTCCGGTGATGCTGAGCGGAAAGGCGAAGCTTGTCGTTGCAAATGACATAAACCCATCTGCAGTTTATTTCCTTCAGAAAAACATCCGGCTCAACCGTCTGCAAAACGTGATCCCCGTTCTCGGAGATGCAATGAATCTCCCACGTATGCTGGAACCGATGAAATTCGATCGGATAATTATGAATCTGCCATTCGCAGCCTATGGTTTTTTAGCAGGAGCCGCAGACCTTGCGGCGAAAGGCGCAGTTATCCATCTCTACGCACTTGTCGAAAAAGAGGGAGAACATACCGAAGATATCCTGCGTGCATTTCCAAAAGCACACATCACCGAACGGTTCCTTCGCTCATATTCACCGGCCAGCTGGCATGCTGTCTATGATATAGAGGTCGGCGATGAAATGTAAGATCTGCGGAACCGGAAGTTTTGCCGATCTGAAATGTGCCGTTGACGCCGAAACAGATGCAGTTGGTTTTCTGATGGGGATAACTCACGTGACCCAGGATGCCGTGAGTCCAGAAGAAGCGGCGGAGATGGTAAGGACCCTACCCCCATTCATTGAGCCGGTCGCGGTAACCCATCTGCAGGATGCCCGCTCAATTATCGATATCGTTCAGCGGTCCGGATGTACCACGCTCCAGATCCAGAACACGATCACTCGGGAGGATATTGCAATCATCCGGGAGACGCTGCCGTATATTCGGATCCTGAAGGCAGTCCATGTGATAGATATGTCAGCCTTAGTGGCGGCAAAACAGGCAGCAGCCTACGCTGATGCGATAATTCTGGATACGCGAACCCCTGACCGGCTCGGCGGAACCGGACTCACTCACGACTGGACCATCAGTGCAAAGATCGTGGAATCAGTGAAAATACCCGTGATACTGGCCGGCGGTCTTACTCCGGATAATGTAGCCGCGGCTATTGATCGGGTTCACCCCTATGCAGTAGATGTTCACACAGGTGTGAAGAAAAATGATGTCAGGAATGCTGAGAAAACAAAAGCATTCGTAAAGGCGGCACATTCAGCCGTATGAATCAGACGATTCTTTTTTCAAAAAAAAAGATTAGACTTCGATCACTGTCTGCTTACAGGTTTCGAAGTGATTTGCATAGCCGGTCAGAGAACCGGAGCATGCAAAACGGTCTGATATACATACTCCCGATTATACGGCTCTGAGATGATAAGATTGTAGATGTCTATATGTCGGTTCTGTTCACCAATCTTACTGCTGTAATCAGTGTAAGCAGCGGTATATTTTGAGTAGTATTTCTGATACTCGGAATAGAGTGTCTGATACTGAGTGTGATAGTCAGTGTACTCCTGATAAGCATCATCAACCTTGTTCAAATACTCAGTATAGGATGCATTGAGCGTTTCCCATTCTGAAGAGTACGCATCATAGGTTATTTTGTCTGCGTGAAGATCTTTGTTCAGCGTTTTCTGCCGGGATAAAATCGAGTCTGCCAATTCAACATAGGCATTATATGCAGATATTTTCGCTTTCATTAAGGATTCAAGTGAAGAAAGACGGATCTCATATTCCATGAGTGCGCCTTGCATTTCATCGAGATTTTCGGTCTTTTCAGCACCTTCCAGTGATAACTGATCGATCTGGTAGGCTGCTTTATCCCGGTAATTCAGGATGAAGGTTATTTGACTGCCGGAAGTGTAGGTTTTTGCACCACTCCCGACACTGACGACTGCGGGTGTGCTGGAGAGTGAGGATCCATCTTCGAATTGAAATGATCTGTCAGTGATATAACTATAATCGGTTGTTTCGATGACTGCATATCCTCCACTGTCTGGATAGGCTGTCATGTCAGAGGTCTTGATCCCAACTGCTGCATGGCTTTCCTCGTCGAAGATAAGGAGGACCGCATCATAGCCGGCACGGATCAATAACCCGGCTAACAGAATACTTTTGTCATCACAATCACCATATTTGTCGATAATGGTCTCTACAGGGTAGCGGTACTCGGCTTTTGTATTGTAATGTATGCTTTGGACAAAGGTCGAGAGTAACTCCAGATATTCATCTTCGGTCAAGTCCAGGGTTTGTTTCACGGTTTCCGTTTGTGTGAGGATCTGTGCATACATATCTTCCTGAAGGGGATCGTTGGTGAAATCTGCATAATACTTGCGAGTGGTTATTTTTGTGTAAGGGAGGTATTTAGACCCGGTATCTTTCGCCCCATGATAGATGGATGCGGGAACGGAGATGGAGAGTGTTATTGAGGTGTCTTTGAAGGGGAAGATGTATTCTGCGGAGAGGGAGTCCGTATAGGTATTATCCGGATATATCTGGGGATTTGAACTGAAGATAAACAGATACCAGCCGGAAGAGGCGATGAGGAGGAGCAGGAGCGCGAGCAGGATGATTTTTTTCATGGTGATACGGGGATATGTTTTGTATTTGTTTGTCTGTATTATATGTTAGGTTTGATTATCCTGCTGCTGGATAATGATGAGTGAAATAAAATGCAGCTCGTTGGAAGAGGTGTACTTTCCCCTGTTCTTTCGCGTTGTATGCAGGATACCTGCGGGTAGCCGGATAGAAGACGTAAGAAGAGGAGACAGGAAACAGAGCTAAAGAGCTTCCGCTCAAACAAAAAAACAACACACTAAAACATTTCAAAAGAATAAG
>JAYFOG010000072.1:0-4613 GCA_034932965.1 Methanocorpusculum sp. | reverse complement strand
TTCACATATTCTATGAAGTTGAGCACAACCCTTGCAGCTTTTTCACGTTTTTTGGCAGTTCACCTCCGTAAACTGTCTTACAAAAATAAATAGTTTTATAATGATATAAAGATGTTGGTCAAAATCTCCAAAAAAAGCGTTTAACGGGCCTGGAGGGATTCGAACCCCCGACATTCGGGTTAGAAGCCCGACGCTATATCCTGGCTAAGCCACAAGCCCACGTTTGTAACGCCTTAACCTATTCGTTTTTCTTCAAGATAAACTCTTCCTTAGATGGAGGGGTGACAAAATGATTCTGGCATTCCAAAAACCAACCCTGATGGAAAAGATGAAGAGATTTAAGATTATCCATACATCACATCTTCATCATACGAGGTTGGGGGCACATCACTTTTTTTCACATCTTCAGCCAGCTTCTGAAGCATGGGTTCGATTGAGTCGGCTTGTGCAACAAGCGGCGCGGTGTCTAGTCCAAGACCGTAAATCCCGCTGATCACGGAAAGACCTGCAGCCGAGGCGCGGGGATCGACATCAAAGTTCGTTTCAACAAGGAAACCTGTGGCTGGTATCTTTCGCATACAGGCTTCCGTCAAAAATCCACCGGTGATCCCGGTAATATTGAGAGCGGGAAGGATCAGGCAGTGTGATTTGATTTTTTCAACACCTTCCGTAGTTGTTGCAACACCAAACACGCGCTCACCGTCGCCTCCCGTGACCACGCCGCCGACGAGAATGATCTCGGTAACAACTGTACGGGCGCAAAGCCACTCAAGCAGTTTGGCGGGGATCACACAGGATCCTTCATCCGATATAGGCACATCAGAGAGAACAACAAGCATCTTCCCTTTTTCATAGAGTCGGAAAGGAGCCTGGGCAAGTCCCGCTGTCGCGAGGGACCCGGCAGGAAGGAGAGGGCTGACAATATTGCCTATGTGGGTGAATGCTAAGGATTCCACAAGATATTGAACTGCTATGCTCCCGACAAGACCTGATCCTGGAAATCCTGCGATGAGGACGGTCTCCTTGGACGAGGGGATCTCCGCCGACACACGGACAAACGGGGCATCACCTGCCTGAAAGGCGTTAACCGCACATCTTGTGCCGCCGTCACTGCCTTGTGAACTTTTTTCCATACAATTTAGTCTCTTTTTAGAGGGATAATACTTCGGATAGAGAAGAAGAGCAGATACGGGCCGTCTTAGAATGATGCCAAACAAAGCCATACTGGAAAGCAACTAATTTTAGAATGGCCGACCATACTATAAGGTATGCAGGAGTATGAAGTCAAGCGAGGAAACACGAGTACCCTCGAAGAAAGGATCAATGCAGGATTCACGGATATATTCGGCGTCAAACCGACAGTAAAAGACGAACATTATACGATCTCCTACGGGAGTATGTCACGTCTTGAGGTCTGGGCAGGGGAGAAGAACAAGACAGTAATGGTCGATACAGAAACGGATGCAGCAGTTCTTTCAATGCCGGATGAACAGGCAGACCCCATCATTCTGGATACAAATAAGAAATTCAGGATGTATCTTGATTTCGTCACCTGTTTCACCACAAAGGAACGGGTCAAACGGGCAAAGAAAGCGGCTGAAAAGGAAGAGTAAGAAGCTATAATCCATCTCTTTTCAGGAGCCCGGCTCCTTACACATATTTTTTAAAAAAAAAGACTTGAGTGAATACTCACTCAATAACAAGTGCCGGCTTGAATGGCAATGCCGATTTTGCTTTCGGATGGGCACTTCCCTCTGCAGAGACGATCTCGACTGCCAGCCTGCATTCCTTTTCAATAAATGCAGAGGCTGCCTGGAAGATAGCCGCCTCATCAACACCGTCTGCAATAGCAGAAACCAGTTCCGGAGACAGGGAGTGGATCAGCTTTACTGTCTGGAGAGAAGCTTCGGTCGCCTCTTTCCCTTTTGCGCGGAGTGATTCGTCAGCCATGACGGTTTTGATCACATTTCTCTTGTCCTCGGCACCGGCTACGATGGAGAAGAGATGACGCTTCCACTGCGGAGCGATGAAGAGAGTGACTTTGACCGCCTCGATCTGCACAAGTTTTAAGATCGACTGGATATCCTCAAGCGTTCTCTGAATAAGGGACTCGGAGATCTCCACGGATTTGTTGATCTTTGACTCATCGGCAATTGGCCATTCTGCAAATGAGACAAGACCCTCGTGACCTGTTTCTCTCCAGAGTTTCTCGGCAGTGTACGGGATGACCGGGGCCATCAGACGGATCCATGCGGACATGATCTCCTTCTGGACAGCGCCGCCGGCTGAACCTTCCGGGAGCCGTCTGCGGTACCATGCCAGATCTGAAACAACCCCATTATAGGCTTCCTGAAGGGCCTGTCTGGTCTGGAAGGCGCACAGGCATTTGGTAGCCGCCGCGATTCTCTGCTGCATGCGTGATACGAGCCATGCATCGATCGGTGTGGTCCCGGATGCATCTGATGCATCAAGAATAATCTGCCACATCCGCTCGATCTGTTTCTTCACGGAGAGAACGAGGTCGTTTCTCCAGTCAAAGTCCTGCCAGGGTTCGGCAGAGCCGACAAGGAACATACGAACCGTATCTGCACCGAACTCGTTTGCCGCATCCTCTAAGAGGAAAACGTTTCCTTTCGAGGAGGACATCTTCATACCATTTAAAAGGCCCATCCCGAAAACGACCATGCCTTTAGGCTGGAGGTTGTCAGGGAAGATCGCCTTGTGATGGAAGAGCTGGAAGGTCAGGTGATTGGATATCAGATCCTTTGCACTGAACCGGTAATCATATGGATACCAGTACAGGAACTCGGAACGGAGCTCATGCAGCGTAGCCTGATCGACCGGCATAGTCGTCGGATCGCCTTTTCCAAGGAAGATGAAATCAAAGACCGCGGGCGTCAGTTTTTCCGACGGTATTTTCGAAATCTTATGGGCGATGGTGTAATACGCCATATAGACGGTCGAGTCCGAGAGGGGCTCGAACAGCCACTTCGGATCCCACGGAACATGGGTTCCAAGACCAACACGGCGGGAACACGGCCACTCTTTGAGCCAGTCGATAGTACGCTCGAACTCGGCGCGAACTTCGGCCGGAACAAGTTCGACTTTAGGCAGCTGTTCATGGACCTGAGCTTTCCATGCCTGATCGCCGTAGTTCAGGAACCACTGATCGTCCAGGATCTTGACATATACGCGCCCGCCGCAGCGGCAGGTCACGCGTTTCTGACTCATTTCATGGAAGATGATCGAACCGCGTTCTTCGGTGAATTCGCGGGTCACATCCTCACGCGCCTGACGAACGGATTTTCCGGCATGGATGCCGCAGTTTTCGTTGAGTTTCCCTTTCGAAAACTCGGCAGTGTAAAGCTCCTGCGTGAGATCGTCCATCCGCGGATCGTCCTGGTTCGGGATCTTGTTCTTCTCGACGATGTCCTGTGCAGGGATCGTTCCGTAGTTTGGAACGGTGACCAGAGGAATCGCTTTGATATCTTTATATTTTCCTTTTTCCTGAAGGTCGCGAAGAGCGATATAATCGAACGGAGCGTGGGCCGGAACGCTCATCACAAGACCGGACCCCATATCCGGATCTACAAAGGAAGCAGGAAGGATCGAAACGTCGGCACTAGTATAAGGGTTCTTTGCGACTTTGTCGATAAGTTCAGTTCCCTGAAGAGACGAGAGCTCGATAACGGTGTGTTTCTGCATCCTAAGTTTTTCTGCAGCTTCCGAACTGATGATCCATTTCTGACCATCGACTTCTGCTTTGATGTACGTGGTTTCCGGATTTGCCCAGAGATTTGTAACACCGAAGATAGTCTCGGGACGAAGGGTGGCGCACGGGATCTGGAACTCGCCGAACTGATACATCACGAGCACAAAGTGCATGATCTCGGCGGATTCACCCTCAAGAAGATCGTGATCGCCGACAGGCTGATCACATGCCGGGCAGTATCTGACCGGATACTCTCCCTTCTGCACCTTCCCCTGACCATAGATGTGCGTGTACTGCCATTCGATGAACTTGCTGTATTGGGGGATGATGGTCGTGAACCGGCGTCTCCAGTCGATGGAAAGGCCGAGCTGTTTCATCACCCGCTCATACTCATCGGCGAAGTAATTCACGATCGTGATCGGGTCGGTGAAGTTTGCAAGCGTGTCCTTTGGAACACGGTAAAGTTCGCCGTAAAGTTTGAGGGTTTTTGCATCTTTGTTTGCGATGCGTTTTGCGATGCCGAGAACCGGAGCTCCCGTAACATGGAACGCCATCGGGAAAAGCACCTGCTTTCCCTGCATCCTCCAGAAGCGGGCAACCACATCGGGTATGATGTAGGTCCTTCCGTGACCCACATGCATTGCACCGCTCGGATAGGGGAATGCCACGTTCACGTACAGCTTGTCTTTCGTTTCATCGGGATTTGATTCGAATGCCGGAATCCACTCATTGCGGATCTCCGGTTCAATTTCGGTCATTACCAGGGTATTTGCCATTGTTGTTTTCACCTATTGTGTTAATCGACGGGACGGATCTTCAGTTCCTCATCGGCACCGTAGCGCCGTATCATTTCCATAGCGATACTTGAGTTTCGTGCGAGATGGATTTCACCGTAATCATC
>JAYFOG010000071.1:0-15228 GCA_034932965.1 Methanocorpusculum sp. | reverse complement strand
GAGGGTGCGATTCTGCGTAGGCGAAGCCCAAACAGGCAAAGCCTGTTTGAGGCGGCACGCAAATCTTCGATTTGCACGCATCAGCCGAAGCAGAGCACCCGAACGCACGAAAAATGCGATTCGCGTTAATTTGCGGAGATTGGCGGTTAAATAATCTCATGTTTCCACACCCAGCCATACCCTTCCCGAATTTGATACCGCCCAACACCGCGTAAGTCCTACTTCAACTTGATCGCAAATCAAAGATTTGCTCAGCTGAGGTTGTCGACTTCGTCGCCCACCCGCCTCAGCTGAGGCCGCCCCTTCGGGGCAGCCCGCCTTCACCAGCATCTCCTGCGTCAGCACCCGTTCGATCTCCTGCTCAAGGGCTCTCAACTTTGCAGTAAGATAGGCCGTCTCCTCAATCAGCCGCTGAGGTCGGCGCAGCCCGCAGTCGCAAATCTCTGATTTGCGATGCGATAATGCCCCCCCTCCGGTGGTAAAATGGTGTTATCAGTGATTGAGATGGGAGTAAGGATCATGCAAAAAACGGCTGAAGGAGAAGAAGTCAGATCCGCGTTTGTTTTTTCGCCTGACAAAAAAAGAAAGGAAGTTACTCCCGCGACTCGATCACGGCGATGAGATTTTCCATGACCTTATCGACGGCATCCCAGGTCGGGCTGACCTTTCCGGGTGTCCGAACGATGAACGGCCTTCCTTCATCGGCAGCTTTGCGCATCTCGATATCCAGAGGGATCGCACCGAGGTAAGGCACCTTATACTGCTCAGCTGCCTTTGCTCCGCCGCCTTTTCCGAAGATGTCGACGACCTCGCCGCAGTGCGGGCAGACCATTCCGGACATGTTCTCGATCACGCCGAGGACCGGAAGATCCATCATCTCAATAAATTTGATGGCCTTCGTTGCATCCAAAACGGCAACATCCTGAGGGGTCGTTACGATAACGGCGCCTTCCACATTTGGAGCGAACTGGATGATGTTCAATGCCTCATCGCCCGTTCCCGGCGGGAGGTCAACGATCAGATAATCAAGATCGCCCCATTCCACCTCGCCGAGAAACTGCTTGGTGGCGGCCGCTTTCATTGGTCCGCGCCAGACGACCGGACTGTCTGTCTGATTCAGAAGAAGAGCGATCGAGACTACCTTCAGCGATCCTGTCACCTTCACCGGCATAATGTGGTCGCCGATCGCCTGAAGACGCAGATCCTCGATCCCGAGCATCTTGCCGATCGAAGGACCGTGGAGATCGAGATCCAGAAGACCGGTCTGATAGCCGTGACTGGAAAGCGCATAGGCAAGATTTACCGAGACTGTGCTTTTTCCGACGCCTCCTTTTCCGGAGAGGACCAAAATAACATGGCGTACATTGATGTCAGACTTTTCCGGTTTATTTTTGGTCGATTCGGTTTTTTGTGAACTGCTGTCGCAGGTTGTATTGCTTTTTTCATTGGTCATGTATCGATTGCTCCATTGGAGGTTCATTTTTCTGCAGGTGATAAAAATTACCGGCAAAAAAACGGATTTAAGAGAAAGATGTACTGGAAGAACTCCTGGTTTTTGGATCCGGCAGAATCACTGATCCTTGTTTCACACCAGGAGTTCGATGCTGATCGGATCCGGTCCCGGGCACAGGTCCGCTCTGGACCTGGTGCGTCGGCATTTGCAGTGAAGAAGGGGACCGGAAATTGTATGAGTGTTTAGAGGAGGACGTGGAGGTTGTTACTTCTTTTCGCGTCTGAAACACATGAACCAGTCAAGACAGTACTGGTCATCATTTGTTGATTCCATGCGTTCTTTTGCCGTCCCGCAGGAACCTGCCGTCGGCACGATCACATCATCGCCCGGACGCCAGTCGGCAGGTGTTGCGACCTGATCACTGTCTGCTTTCTGCAGAGCGAGGATGATGCGTTTGATCTCATCGAAGTTTCTTCCGGTCGAGAGAGGATAATACAGAATGGTTCTGATCTTGGCCTGAGGATCGATAACGAACACCGCACGCACTGCCTGGGTGTTCGACTGACCCGGCTGGATCATACCGAATTTGTTGGCAACGTCCATCCGGATATCCTCGATCAGCGGGAACTTCACCTCGATGTTCTTCTTCCCGTTCCACTCAAGCTCCTGGATCTTGCGAAGCCAGGCGATGTGGGCGTAAAGAGAGTCGACCGAGAGTCCGATGAGTTCGGTGTTCAGTGCTGCGAACTCATCGGCCATCGACGCAAACGTCATGAACTCGGTCGTACAGACCGGGGTGAAGTCCGCAGGGTGCGAGAAGAGGATGACCCACTTCCCGGCATAATCATCGGGAAACCGGATAGGTCCCTGCGTGGTCACCGCTTCAAACGAAGGGGCGGTTTCGCCGATCAGCGGCATTTTTGGGCCGCTGTGCGGATGTCCATCGTTATATCTGTGGAAACGATGGTGATGATGATAACAGCAGATATTCTGCTGCTTTTCCTCATCCATTGGATGTACTGGTGTTTTTTCCATTGTGATGACCTCCGTAAAGGATCACGGCCGATATGTCTGAACAGCACGCCCTGTCAGCTATTCGCTGCGGGTCTGCATTCCGCAGCCGTCTGGCTGAACGCCGCCGTCTGTGTGCGGACAGCAGGAGACTTTTATCATCTTGCCGTTCGCCAAAGCATCGGCGACTTTGTAGCGCGCCTCATGAAGGTCGCGCCATGCCGTTTTTCTTGAAACACCCAAAACGCCGGCGGCATCCTCCTGCGAAAGGCCCTCCAGATCGACCAGTTTCAAAACCGCGATCTCTTCGGGATACAAAGTGACCATCTCAATGCTGACCTTTCTATTAGGACAGACCGGGGCGTAACATCCCGGAGGTTCATTGAGTTCGACACATCGCCGCACCCGCGGTCTTCCGCATTTACCTTTTGGACAAATCTCAGGGTTTTCAGGCATATCTTTACTCGTGCTGGATATCTTCTCATGCCATCCCTAAAGTGTTTTCGATTAGCCGATGATGCCTGAGGAAATATACAGTAAGTACTCATATGCGCCAAAATATATTAATGTATGTGAATCGAATGATGTTAAGTACAAGTTGTATCGAAGTATTTTCGGAGATGAGCATGTCGACACCATTTATAACAATAGAAAATCTGTGTATGGATTTTGGCGAGGAGGAGAAAGTCCGCGTTCTTGACGATATCTGTCTTGAAATCGCTGAAGGAGAGATCGTAGGTGTGATCGGAAGATCAGGCTGCGGAAAAACCGTGCTGATCCATCTGATCCGCGGTATCGACACTCCGCCGACCAGCGGCAGGATCATCTATCATCTTGCACGATGCAAAAAATGCGGCAGGGTCGAGTTCAGAAGCGATGCGGGCAAAGCCTGTCCCGTCTGCGGAGACACCCTTACTGCTGAAGATGTGGATTTCTGGGCGCCGGAAAATGAAGCGGTCAAAGCAAAGATCATGGCGCGGACCTCGCTGATGTTCCAGCGGACCTTCTCTCTCTACGGCGATGACCGGGTTATAGAGAATGTGCTCCGGGCGCTCGATGATATCAATTATCCGGCAAATCAGGCGCTCTCCCGTGCGGCGGATCTTGTGGATGAAGTCCGTCTCAGTCATCGGATGATGCATGTAGCCAGGGATCTTTCCGGAGGAGAAAAGCAGCGTGTGGTGCTCGCCCGCCAGCTCGCCCGCGAACCGCTGTTTTTATGCGCTGACGAGCCGACAGGAACGCTTGATCCGAAAACCGCGACGATCGTGCATGAACTGCTGAAGACTGCGGGAACGGAGAAGCGGATGGGGATGGTCATCACGTCGCACTTTGCCCAGGTCCTGGAGGATGTCTGCGACCGTGCGGTCCTGATGGATGACGGAAGGATCACCAAGATCGGCGCACCTGAAGAGATCGTGGATGAGTTTATGAAAGGGTGCAAAGATGACTGCACATATTCATGTACTGACTGCGGGGGTGCAGTCGTCAGGGCGAAGGATCTGTCAAAGAAGTTCATCGCGGTCGACCGCGGCGTGATCAATGCGGTGGATAAGATCAGTTTCGAGGTGTATGAACGGGAGATCCTGGGTATCATCGGCGTATCCGGAGGAGGAAAGACGACTCTTTCGAAGATGATCGCAGGTCTCTATGAACCGACCGGCGGAACGCTGGAGGTGCGCGTCGGCGAAGAGTGGGTCGATATGCGAAAACCGGGGTATGAGTTCCGCGGAAGAGCCAAGAAGTATATCGGTCTTCTGCATCAGGAGTATGATCTGTATCCGCACAGAACGGTGATCGATAATCTGACCGATGCCATTGGACTGGAGTTTCCAAAGGAGCTTGCCGTTCGAAAAGCGGTGATCACGCTCCGTATGGCAGGGTTTACCGAGAAGAAGGCGAAGGATATCCTGAACAGAAAGCCTTCGGAGCTGTCTGAAGGAGAGAAGCACCGTGTGGCGCTGGGTCAGGTCCTGATCCGGGAGCCGCTGATCATCCTGCTGGATGAGCCGACGGGAACGATGGATCCGATCACAAAGATCGATGTGAAGCACTCGATCGTGCATGCAAGAGATGAGATGGATGAGACGTTCATCATCGTTTCTCATGATATGGACTTCGTGAGAGATGTCTGCGACCGGTGTATGTTCATCCGCGGCGGAAAGATCATCGCGGAGGGGCCGACTGCGGAGGTTCTCGCCAAGATCTCTGAAAAGGAGGTCGAGAAGATGGCGGCGGATCTCGAGGCGGGACAGAAGTAATACACCCCTGCTTTTTTTTATTTTTTGCCTTATGCAAAGGCTGTTTTGAAGTATTCTGGTGAAAAAAATGAGGGTGCCTGAACCGGAAAGCGCTTACTTATACTCTTTTCCGATCAAAAACCGGTAAAGCACCATATATTTTGCTGCCGATCGCGGGATCTTCGACTCGACTTCGTAGTATGTCCCGTCATGCAGCGAGAAGAGGATCTTCATCTGCAGGGAAAACGCGAACCCTTCGATCTCCGCAAACGGGAACACGAACGTCCCTTTATCGCCGTCGAACTCAAGCCGGTCGACATAGATCGAAAATCGGCCGGTGCCGAGATCCTCGACCGACTTCATCGCCCCGATCTTTCCAAGGATCTGCCCTTCGTCCGACTCGATCGGGACATCCCCGGGTGTTGCCAGATATTTTGGGAGACTCTCTTTGATCAGATCCCGCTGCCAGTGGTCCCAGGAGACGATGTTGTCATGATGCAGCTGATGGCCCGAGGCAGGTTCGAAGAGACCGAACTCGTTGAATTTCACCGCATACCCGCATTCGCAGGAAAGGATATCCCCTTTGCTGTGCAGTCTGCCCATCTGTCCGCACTCGGGGCAGATGTAGAGGATCGTTTCCAGATATTCGGCAAGATCCGTGCCGGTGTAGGGCTGCGGGTCTTTTTTCTGGTCATCAAAGGTGTTTACATACAGATCGCGGCTGATCGCTTCATTGATCTGATCGACCGTCATGCTCCTCAGTTCCGCAGGTAAGTATTCGTGTACGAACTCTCCCCGCATTGTGCCGTCACGCGGGGTTTTTCCCCATCTCGGGCGGCGCAGATATCCGCCGTGCATTCGGTAGGTGATCAGGGCGGCGCCGAGTTCTCCGCACTCTTTCACCAGTTTTCCTGTCGCCGGAGAGATGAACGCCGTCTCGCCGTTGATCGATCTGACCCCTTCGGGCGACATCCAGACGTTATTGCCCGCACTGAGCCGTTCTTTGATGTCGCGGATGACTTCTCCAGCCGGAGCGCCTTTCTTGCGGATGATCGGGTCAAGCAGACACCGGCCGACAAGGCGGGTCGATTTTTTTCTGAACAGGTGTTCGCCGGCCACATAGAACATGTGTCCTTTGACCGCCATGCCGATCATCAGATGATCCCAAAGGGTCGTGTGGTTGGAAAAAACCATATATGGAGTATGCTTTGGGACGACGATATCATATGTATAATGGAGTTTTCGTCGCATTGCCGGACTGGCAAGGAAACGTGCCGTTTTGTACACGCCTTTGTACCAGAGAACACGGATATTCTGCATTGCCCTATATTATAGGAATTTACCCATGATATATCTGAGGGTACTCGTAAAGCTGCGTTCTGCCGAGGGTCATTTTTGCACGGCAGGCAGGCTGCATGGAATATCTATAAAAAATCACCACCTCTATCTTTATCATAAGAAAAAGCAAATAATTACCCCATGACCGAAACGGCACACAAAGCCGGGCGCAGTACGCGTTCGACCGAGCGCGAGCATAAATCCGAGGGATTTGTGCCTCATAACATGATGGACTACGAGGAAACCTACTCCACGTTTTCCATTGCTGTGCCTGAGTATTACAACTTCGGCTTCGACGTTGTTGATGCATGGGCGAAAAAAGATCGAAACAAGCTCGCCATGATCTGGACAAACCAGGAGGGAAAAGAGAAATACTTCACCTTCCGGCAGATGATGAATCTGTCCAACCAGATAGCGAACATGATGTTCAAACAGCATATCGGCAAAGGAGACCGTGTCATGATCCTTCTGCCGCGTGTCCCCGAGTGGTGGACCTTTGCTCTTGCTGCAATAAAAATAGGCGCAGTTATCTGCCCGTCTCCGGTCATTCTAACCCCTCACGATCTAAAATACCGAATAAACCAGGGCAAATTCAAGATGATCGTGACAAATACTGAAAATGTCTGGAAACTTGAGGATATAGCAGGCGAATGCCCGACGCTTCAGGTGAAATTCCTGACCGATGGAGACGCTCCCGGATGGATAAACTATCAGAAGGAACTGATCCATCCGGCCCGCGCCTCCACCAAACTCAGTTCGATCGTTCGAAGTGTTCGAACCAAAGCGACGGACCCTATGCTCATCTTCTTCTCGTCGGGAACGACCGCGGACCCGAAGATGGTGCTGCACAATCATGCGTATCCGCTCGGTCATATCGTGACCGGGAGGTTCTGGTATGATCTTACAGACAACGATCTGCACTTCACGGTCGCCGATATGGGCTGGGGTAAATCCTCATGGGGTAAGTTCTACGGACCATGGATGGAAGGGGCCTGCGTCTTCGTCTACGACTACCGCGGGAAGTTCAATGCGACCGAGCTTCTCCCCTTGATCGAAAAGTATGAGATCACGACGTTCTGTGCTCCGCCGACCATCTACCGCATGCTCATCTTGGCGGATCTGGAGACGTTTGACTTCTCCGAGCTGCGTCACTGCCTTTCCGCAGGCGAGACGCTGAATCCGGAGGTCAACCGTGTCTGGGAAGAAGGAACCGGCAAGAAGATCTACGAGGCATACGGTCAGACGGAAACCGTGACGGTGATCGGAACGTTCCCGTGTATGGAAGTCAGACCCGGTTCGATCGGCAAACCGGCCCCGGGCTGGAAGATCGAACTCCATGACGAGATGGGCAATCAGGTCCAGCCGGGCGTCGAAGGAAGGATCGCGATCAAGACGAGCGACCCGTCTCCGGTCGGTCTGTTTACTGAGTATCTGAATGACCCGAAGGCTACGGCGAAGGTGTTCATCAACGGCTGGTATTATACGGGAGACAAGGCGACCGTCGATGAAGACGGTTACTACTGGTTCATGGGCCGGGATGATGATATGATCAAATCGTCAGGATACCGTGTGTCTCCGGCGGAAGTCGAGTCAGCTCTTATTGAGCACCCGGCGGTAAAAGAGTCGGCAGTTGTCGGCAGCCCGGACCCGATCCGCGGCGTGATCATCAAGGCGTTCGTCGTCTTGAAGGATGGTTACACAGGATCCGATGCTCTTATCAAAGAGATGCAGAACCATGTCAAGACGACGACCGCACCCTACAAGTATCCGCGGGCGATCGAGTTCGTGGATGAGCTGCCAAAGACGATCTCCGGAAAGATCCGGAGAGTGGAGCTGCGCAATCTCGAGATGAAGAGATATCAGGACGCTCATCACGAAGAGTTCTCTGAAAAGAAGAACTGAACTCTTTTTCTTTTTTTTTAATCGTTATTATTCGATAGTTTTGTTAAACACCCTTGGGAAACGTGGATCTTTCAAAATACATCATAGATCTTTCGATCATTTTTCTGATTTCGGGGTGCGGGGAGTGACTGCGGGCTGCCCCGAAGGAGCGGCCTCAGCGGAGCAAACCGAAGGTTTGCGATCCGGCGCGGAGCGTCCCGCGGTGGAGATATCCTAATCTCTGGGACACGCCTACGATTTGAGCGGGATTTTTTCGATAGTATGAATCATCACACGAAATTCACGAAAAGATGACGAAAACACGAAAAAGAAATAATTCGATCAAGTGTTGCCCCCTTTCGTTCCCTCCCCAGTCCCCCACGCAAACCTTCGGTTTGCTCAGCTAAGGGCGAGCCTGACGGCTCACCCCGCCCACACGAAATTTGCGAAAATCAACGAAATTCACGAAAAGGGGGACAGGGGCGGAGGAATGGAACGGGGGCGAGTTTGAGGCTAGGAAAGGAGTAAGGCCGAGTGTGGACGCATGAATTTATTTAACCGCGAATAAGCCCAAGCGGGCAAAGCCCGCTTGAGGCGGCACGCAAACCGAAGGTTTGCACGCCTCCGCGAATTAACGCGTTCGCAAACCTTCGGTTTGCTCTCCGCTTCGGGCTTCCAGCCCTCGCTTGAATCGCATTTTCCTTACGTTCGGGTGTTCTGCTCCGGCTGATGCGTGCAAACCAAAGGTTTGCGTGCCGCCTCCGCAGGAATCGCACCCTCTCTTGAAAAGTCCACGAGCTGAAAGCTCGTGAGACGTCTCAAGAGCCTTTGGCTCTTGGACAAATGCTGTCGGAAAAACCCGTTCGCAAACCATCGGTTTGCTCTCCGACTCGGGTCTATGACCCTCGCTTGCGTGCGGGTTTTTCTAATATTCTATCTCTCTTTTTTTGATTCGGGGTGCGGGAGGGCGACTTCGGCGCGGAGGCGGATCGACGGCATAGCCGGCGATCTTAGCTGAGCAAATCTCTGATTTGCGAGCCCGACGCGGTGGAAATATCTTATTTTTCGAGATGAATTGTTAACATATCTCTGTGATTAGGATATCTCCACCGCGGGACGCTCCGCGCCGGATCACAATTCAGAGATTTGCTCGCAAGGCAAAGCCTTGCTCGGCTAAGGGCGACCCTATCGGCTCACCCTGCCCCCCAAAAAAACAGAAAAGATATTCTTTCCTCCGCCCCTGTCCCCCATTTTGTGTATTTCGTTGGCGGGTTGGCGACGAAGTCGACGACCTCAGCTGAGCAAACCAAAGGTTTGCGTGTTTTGTGCATTTTGGTGTTGGGGGACGGGGGAGGGTACGACAGAGGAAAACACTTGACCGAATTATTCCTTTTTCGTGTTTTCGTATTTCTTTCGTGCATTTCGTGTGATGATTTATACTATCCAAAGAATCCTGCCTGCTTTGAACAGATGGAACCGGTCATACCCTGTCCAGTATTAAATCCACACCAAAACCCAGCCCCAACCCTACTTCAAAAACCCGCACGGGATATCCACGGCGCATTTCCCGCAGATGTTCGCCCCGTATCTCTTCTCATTCTCCTGACACAGCGAAAAGCAGACACGGCGGTCGAATCCGTCCTCGGTCAATGCTCCCGTCGGGCAGTTATCCACACACTCCAGGCACATGCCTGAGAGTTTATACAGACACCGTTCCTCTGTCTCCGGTTGATCCGGCGTGATGGGAAGATTGGTAACGACCGAGCCAAACCTGCCGCACGAACCGACCCGGGTGATCAGAAGATTGTTCAGACCGAACTTCCCGAGGCCTGCGATCTCCGCGACGTGCCGCTGGGACCAGCAGCTCATCAGGATCTCTTTGTCCAGATGCACGGCGTTTTGTGCAAAAGCGGCGCGATAGCCGCGATCCTTCAGGTGATCGATCAATGCGGCATTCATTGACGCGATCAGCCGGTTCGTTTCCACATAACACTCGGCCCACCGCTGCGAGGCGTATCGCCCGGAGACATTCGAGAGGGCCACCTCCTTTTGAAACGGCAAAAAATAGGAAATGACCACCGTCGGATCGGGAAGGATCTCGGCCGGCATCAGATGTCCCGGCATCACGACGTTTTTCAGGGCCGGAAACATCGGGGATGCGCAGTCGGCAAACCCGACCAGCGGTTTTCGCAAGTAGGGAGCATCTTTCACATACGCTTCGATGAAGGCAGTGATCTCTTCCCGCATCCGCCTACTCCTTGAAGACCATGTCCAGGAGATCGACCGCCTGGATAAGTCCGTAGGAACCCTTCGCCTGCACCTCTTTCTCGGTGTAGACGGAGACACTGTCCGGCTCGCCGAGTCCGCGGATCGCGAACGGGACCGGATCGTTTGTGTGGGTCTTCTTCGCGATCGGCGTCGGGTGGTCGGGCATCAGCATGATGCAGCCGTCGAAGTTGTCGAGAATATAACCGATCGCCGCATCCAGATTTTCGATCGCTTTGATCTTCTCTTCGATACTGCCGAGGTGCCCCGCCTCATCCGTTGCTTCGACATGCATATAGACGAAATCCACATCGCCGCTGACGGTCTCGACCGCCGCTTTTGCCTTCCCGAGGAAGTTCGTATCCAGAAAACCGGTCGCTCCGGGGACTTTGACGACCTCCATCCCGGCACATTTCGCAAGACCGAACAGCAGATCCACGGCCGAGATCACGGCCCCCTTCTTATGGTATTTTTCCGAGAACAGCGGCATCGCCGGCTTCGACCCTCCGCTCCACGGCCAGATGGTTGTAGCCGGATTTTTCCCTGCGGCGATACGCTTTTTATTCACCGGATGGTTTTCAAAGACGTCGGATGCCCTGACGATGAAGTTCATCAGACGCTGTGCATCCTCTCCCTTCGGGAGATGGTCGTTGATGACCTCGCCGACGATATCGTGGGGAGCTGCAGTCTCCGAACCTTTGCCGTTTGGAAGCATCATCACATTTCTGTAGGAGACGCCGGAGTGCCAGCCTGCTTCGGGGATCTTCTCTTTGAGCGCTTCGAAAAGCTCCGCTCCTTCTGCGCTCGAGATGTGGCCGGCCGCAAAATCCTTCATCCTGCCGTTTTCGATCGTGACAAAATTACAGCGGTAGGCGAGCTCCCCCTCTCTGAAAGGGATGCCCATGCTGAGCGCCTCGAGCGCTCCTCTGCCGGTATAGTATTTCAGCGGATCATAACCGAGGATCGACATGTTTGCAACATCCGAACCCGGGGAGAGCGAGTCGTCCACGGTCTTGAGCATGCCGCATCTGCCTTCACGGGCGATCCTGTCCATATTGGGTTTGTGTGCCGCTTCGAGCGGGGTTTTTCCCCCAAGCTCTTCAAGAGGCTCGTCAGCCGCACCGTCAGCAAGAATAAGGATATATTTCATGGAACTCTCCCTAATATATCCGGCGGGCACCTGAATAAATTGCATGGTTGCGACACACTCTGCCCGAATGCTAATTAGTGAGGCGATCCCTATGTATTAAGAGACATATGGATATTCTGAAAGGGGCGTGCATGGCGGTCGCCGACAGTGTGCCGGGAGTTTCCGGCGGAACGATCGCGTTTTTACTTGGATTTTATGATAAGTTCATCTCCTCGGTGGACGATCTGCTCACCGGGACGATGGAGAAACGAAAGGCCGCGTTTCCGTTCCTGTTTAAACTTGCCGCAGGCTGGGCCGCTGCGTTTCTGATCTGCGCCGTCATCCTTGCAAATCTTTTTGACACCTATATTTATGAAATAAGTTCGCTCTTTATCGGTCTGACCGTCTGCGCCGTTCCGATCGTCGTGATGGAGGAGCGCTCAAGCCTGAAGGGTCATTATCCGCATATGATCTTCACCGCACTCGGCATAGCTGCCGTTCCTCTTCTCATGCATTTTAACCCGGTCTCCCGGGAAAGTTCGCTCGATCTGACGCAGATATCTCCTCAGCTTGCCCTGTTTCTTTTTATTGCCGCGGTGTTTGCGGTCTCGGTGATGGTGCTTCCGGGGATCTCGGGCTCGACGATGCTTCTGATCATGGGACTTTATGTGCCGCTGATCTCCGCGGTGAGTGCGGTCGTCCATCTTGATCTGGCATATGTGCCGATGCTCGCTGTCTTCGGACTCGGCATGATCACGGGGCTTGTGTTCATCGCAAAACTCCTGAGATACTGCCTGGAAAAATACCGTTCGCAGACGATCTATCTCAGTGTCGGGCTTCTGATCGGCTCGCTGTATGCGATCGTTCTGGGCGCGACCACGCTTGATGTGCCTAGACCCCCGATGAGTTTAGAAACGTTCAGCATCCTGTTCTTTTTGCTCGGTGCCGGCGTCCTTGCCCTGCTCCAGTATATGAAAAAGAGAGCAGAGAAGAAATCAGCGTAAGAAAGGGATCAGCTTACATGCGGATGTCTGTACTCCAGATATCCGAGGAACCGTTTGACAGCAGGGGATGCGGTGCTTCTTCTCGGAGGTGCGGTTTTGGGAGAGATGTCGGGGTCTTCGGGCAGAGGTGAGAAGGTCTGAGGTCGTCGTGTATGATCAACTCCGGCCGTTTGCCTCATCTCTTCACCCACTCTTCCCCTGCCCTTTCTGATTTTCCGCGGGTTATTTATCCCGGGCAGTCCAACTATTGAACACTGAAAACTTCCGGGCACCATTCATGACACACGAACAAAAAAACATCCTATCTGTACGGGATATGGAACGTGAAGAAATCGACAAACTCCTCTGTTCTGCAGCCGCCTTCGACTGCGGAAACTACACCGGCCGCGAACTCGACGGCAAACTCCTCGCCGTCCTCTTTTTCGAACCAAGCACCCGGACACGCATGTCGTTCTCCGCTGCCATGATGCGGCTTGGCGGCAAGATCCTCAACCTCGGCAGTGTCGAAGCAACCTCCATCACCAAAGGCGAGACCCTTTCAGACACGATCCGCGTCATCTCCGGATACTGTGATGCGATCGTCCTTCGTCACCCCAAAGAAGGCGCTGCCCGTCTTGCAAGCGAAGTTGCCTCGGTCCCGGTCATCAACGGAGGAGACGGGGCAGGTCAGCATCCCTCGCAGACCCTGCTCGACCTGTTCACCATCCGTGAATCCATGCGGATCGAAAACATCGACGTCGGTCTGCAGGGAGATCTCAGATACGGAAGGACCGTTCACTCCCTCGCCTTTGCCCTGGCTAAATACAACAATGTCCGTATCCATACCATAGCTCCCGACGGACTCGATTTTCCGCGATATATCAAAGAAGATCTCCTGGATGTCGGTGTCGAACTCATTCCCCATGATAGAATAGAAGAAGCGGTTTCCGAGCTCGACGTTTTGTATGTGACCCGCCTCCAGCGCGAACGGTTCCCTGACCCGGTCGCGTTTGCAAACTATGCATCCACGTATCGGATCACGCCCTCGCTTCTGGAACGCGCCAAACCGGGAATGATCGTTCTTCATCCCCTTCCCCGCGTCGATGAGATCGATCCGGCAGTCGACGCCCTTCCGTGCGCCAAATACTTCGAACAGGCGCACAACGGCGTTCCGATCAGAATGGCCATGCTGAACGAGGTGATGAACTGATGGTCCGCACCATTTCTGACGGGATCGTCATCTCACCGATCAAAAACGGAACCGTCATCGATCATATCACCCCCGGAGAAGGACTCACCGTTCTTCGGATCCTGGGGATCCGCGACGGGACCAACGTCACGGTCATCGTAGCATCCAATGTTCCCAGTTCCCGCGGCGGGCGAAAAGACATGGTCAAGATCGAAAACCGCGAACTCTTAAAAGACGAAGTGGACAAGATCGCGCTCGTTGCGCCCGACGCGACCATCAGTATCATCAGAAACTTCAAAGTCTCGGTGAAAAAAACCGTTGAGGTCCCAAAACAGATCGTCGGTGTTATCAAATGCCCTAATCCGAACTGCATCACCAATACAAAAGAGCCGGTCCAGAGCCGTTTCGTCGTGCACCCCCGCGGGTTCCGCTGTCAGTACTGCGACTCGCTCATCTCCTGCGAGATGGATATCGGCGATTATATCTGAAGATTTTCGTTATTCCAGAGACGGATCATCTCTTCTATGAAATGAAGAGGGGCCGTCGTTTTTATCCCGGTATCACAGAAATGCGTGCGGGTCGTGCAGTATCCTGCATCATTTAAGCTCGCGATCAGCTCTTCCATATTCGGCGGCGAGACCTTCATGTTCCGGGAAACGATATGGTAATCATAATAGGTGCATGTTTCCGGTTCGGCGAGCAGATATGTCAGCAGTTTTTCCATCTGCCTTTTTGTGCCGAACTCCATCTCGGGCAGGGCTGTCTGCATCTCGATGAGGATCTCCTTTTCCTGCAGAGGCCCCATCCACAAGGGACCTATCGGCACTGTCTCGACGCCGCAGTGCGGACACATATGCGTTTTCGGCAGAAGACTGCCTTTCTGTTCGGCCCGATAAAGACACTTCGGACACTGCATCACAAATCCCATCTGCCCGATCGTTTCATCGGCAGCCGTGACTTTGCCTAAGACCCTGACGTGCGAACGGAAGTAATGGGACTTTGCAAAACTCAGGATCGGCTTCATGCCGCGGTCGTACTTGACGAGTTCTCTGGCCATCGCCCCCATCATCATCCTAAGACCAACTTCCGCATGATACTCGGTGTTTCTCGGGGTCGCAAAGTATCTGCGGCAGCCTGCTTTGAAATGCGCTCCGCAGAGGGGGGCGGTGTCCGTCGCCGTGACAAAGAGATAATGTTTTGCGGCTCTGGATGCTGCGTCCAGAAAGGGGATCGGGGTGCCGAACGGATCCAGATCGATCGAGTCGAACCGTGACATGCACATCAGCCGGTTGGCGTCATCGCAGGTCACGGTGATGGATCCGCCAAGTTTTTCCGCATTGAATCTGATGATTTTGACCGCCTGCTCATCGCGGTCATTGATCGTCACCGGGATCTTTGCCTCGTTTGCGATCCTAAGACCGCGAACGCCGGTCGCCGCCATCGCATCCAGATAATCCTCCGGCTGAATGATCTTAGTCAAAAGCACCGTCATGTCGCGGTTGAACTCCATCTTCGTGTTGTAAAAAACCGGCGCCGAGCCGGGAGGGAACTGCGTTGTTTCATCCTGCACCGGGGCGGTAAAAGTCGTACTCCCTTCAGTGATCTCCCTGCATTCCATGATTGACCCCAAAAATGTAAACGGGCATGTAGGGATTCGAACCCTAGATATTCAGCTTAGGAGGCTGACGCCATATCCTGGCTTGGCTACATGCCCTGATTCTCATAATTATTCGGGCTTC
>JAYFOG010000070.1:0-11796 GCA_034932965.1 Methanocorpusculum sp. | reverse complement strand
GTTGAAGCTTTTTCCGTGCTGTTCGAGAAGGGCAATGCCCATTGATTTGATATAACTTGGCTTGATTCCCATGAGTATTCCTCAGATGTCTATATATGTAAGACGTTGAGATATGATAAGTATTCTGTTTGCTACCTCGTCAGGCGTGGTGCCAAGCACGTAGATCCTGCCGGGACCGCGGGCGGATTCCGGACAGGCGATCGCGAGCGGCACGCCTTTTCTGCACACGGAAGCAATACCCCAGTCCATGGTGGAAATACCTGCCGGATACTTTTCCGGATCATAGGTCTCAACGTCACGGAGTGTTTCGATCGTGGTTTGAAGGATATCATCTTCGTACCTGATACATGCAGCTGAACGAATTTCTGGATCGAAGCGCCGGACGGTAAGAAGGGTACGAACGATCGGCTCATCGACGCCGAAACCGATACTCGAACCGCGCGCGATCGCAACGCCTTTATAATCAACAGCATTGACCGTCGCACAGGCAATTGCAAGATCGTCCCTGGGAATTATATACCGGGAGACGTCCAGCAGCTTTCCGTGAGCCTTCTGGAGATCACGGAGGACTGATGACTGAGCAGCTGCAGACATTACCTCAGCCCCAGCTCATCTTTTACATCCGTGATCTCGCGAATAGCGATCTCATACATACGTTCACGGGGTATCAGAGCGTCTCCAAGAGCAATTCTTGTCCGGTCGCATCCGGCGGCAAATGAAGGGGTCTTGTATTTCTTGGTGACCGTCTTTACTGAAACATCTGTGATATTTCCTCCTTTGACATACGCACAGGCAACGATTAAACCGGACACGCTGTCTGCGACCTGAAGACATATTTCCACGGGTGTTGTGTAGTCGGATCCAAACAGCAGGTGGTTATGACGTTTTATCGGGAGTGCGGTCTCATCGCCGATGCCTGCATCACGGAGTATTTCATAGCCGACGATCCCGTGCTTGTCCATGTCTTCGTGTATCTCCTCAAAATCGATGTCATGAAGGATGCCGATCGTTTCCCAAAGGACCGCATCTTCTCCAAGCTCTGCGGCCAGACCTTTCATCACCGCAGCTGTGGAGAGGCAGTGACCAAGAAGGGAGGGAGAGACGACGTGCTGCTTAAGAAGCGTTAGCGCCTCGGTTTTTTCCATGTCTATGTATTGGATATGAAAAGGGATAAGAGTCACGACGCACAATGTACATGTATGAAAGATTGGATACTCGATGTGATTATCGGCGTCTCGGCAATCATTTTGTTTGCCGTTCTGCTTCTCGCTTTACCGCAGGTCCTTCCGGCAGCCTATGGATATGTAGCGGCATTCCTGATTTTTGTTGCATACCTGACAACAGCCGGACTGACATTAATAAAGAACTCAATCAAAAAATAATTTTTTTGACGATAAAAAAACGAAGAAAAGCTATTCGTGCTTTTCCAGTGCTTTATAGTCTGTTTTATTCATTTTGGTAAGAGGCATTTTCTCCAGAATCGAGACCGAGACCGGAACACTCCAGTGGTTGAGATTTGCTTTGGCAAAGGCAATGATGTCTTTTATTGCAACCTCAGGATCCATCTTTTTCGAAAGAGTGACATAGAGTTTGATTCGTGTGTCAGCCTTCCATGGGATCCCCATGGCGCACGACTGAGAAATGACGGGGCATTTTTCCATCACTGCCTCGATCATAAGCGGATAGACATTATATCCATTGACCTTGACCAGCCGCTTATACCGGCACCGGAAATTGATGTTGTCTCCTTCATCGATAGAGACGATGTCGCCGGTGTGGAGCCAGACACGGCCGTCTGCATGCTTACGCAGGACGGCGGCGGTCTCTTCCGGATTTTTGTAGTATCCGGTCATGATGGCGGGCCCAATCATACACAACTCTCCTTCCTCAGTGTTTGGAAGAACATCCGTCGTGCCGGGAGCGACAACACATATCTCCGTTCCTTTGAAAGGAACACCGACACCGCCCTCGTATAAAGAGGTGTAATGAACATCGGTAATGACGCATGCACCACCTGCTTCGGTCAGACCATAGCCGGGTCTGAACTCTGCGCCGCCGTGTTCTCTGCCAAGAATATCGTTATACCGGTAGGCGAGATCGAGAGTGACCCGGTCTCCCCCGCAGACCAGATGCTTGACGCAGGAGAGATCCTTACCTTTGAGATACGGATACATCCGTTCATACATCGCAGGAACACCGCAGAGAAATGCCATCTTTTCTTTGACAATGAGACCCGCGCACTCTTTTGCATCGAATCTGGGACAGAGAACGACCCGCATTCCTGAAGCAAGCGGGGTGTGGACACAAACGGTCAAACCAAACGCATGGAAGATCGGAAGGACGGCAAGGAATCCGTCGCCGATGTGAGAAGTGCCTTCAACATAATCATAGATGAGCTCGGTCGCCAGATAATTTTCGGCGGAATTGGAAAGCATGACACCTTTCGAGGGACCGGTCGTTCCCCCGGTGTACATAATAACGGCAGTATCCTCAGGCCGTACATCGTGCGGCGGAAGGGGTGTGGTTTTCAGGGACTCACGGCCTTCAGCAAGAAGTGCATCCCATTCACTGGCTTTTCCGGCGGTTTTTTTGGCATGACGGACCGAACGGTTGTAAACCGTTTTCATGATCCTGCCTTTGATATTTGAAGGGAAGTATGCAGGGGTTTTACAGCGGATGACCTCAGCTTCGAGATCAGAACAGTGTTCTTCGTTTAATTCAAAGGTCAGAATTATTTTGGATCCGGTCAGTTCCACGGCATAACGCAGTTCATCTTTCGTCGACAACGGATGAACGAGGTTGCAGATCGCGCCTATTCTGTTTATTGCATAAACTGCGATCACACTTTGAGGGATATTCGGGAGGAAAATGGTGACAAAATCCCCTTTTTTCACACCATGACGAAGCAGACCTGCAGCACAGGCATGTACCTGCTCCATCAGATTTGCATAGCTTATATGATTATTATAATACTGAATGGCGGTCGCTTCGGGTCCTGCATGGATCCCACCATAGGTGAGCATTGTATAGAGAGACCGTTTCGTCTCCTCTGTGTACTCTAATTTGGTGATGGAATCATTTCTGTATATGCGGGCTGACATGAACCATTAATATATGGAGGATAGCATATTATAGCTGGCGGTCATATGAAAACAAGCTCATAAACCAGAGCGATCTATTATCACCAGAATGAGCCCACTGAGTGGGGATAGAGGGCTTCCTGTGAAACCCGGACAGACACGTGTTTTAAAAAAGAGGAGAGGATCACTCTCTGTTCTGCAGAGCCATATAATCCAGTTTATTCATTTTTGTCATCGGCATCTCATCAAGAATGACGACCGCCTTTGGAACACTCCAGTGGTTAAGATGCTCGTTTGCATAGGCAAGGATCTGCTTTTCCGCTTCGGCGTGATCCATCTTATGTTTCAGCGTCACATGGAGTTTGATACGCCGGTCGTCCCGCCACTTAAATCCAACCGCACATGCTTTGGCGACGATCGGACATCCCTCCATTGCCGCTTCGATCAGGGGCGGATAGACATTATATCCGTTCACCTTCACCAGACGTTTGATACGTGATCTGAAGCAGAGATTTCCCTCTTCGCCGATGACGAATATATCGCCGGTATGGAGCCAGAGATATCCGTCCGGATGATGTTTGAGCACATCAGACGTTGCCTCGGGATTCTTATAATATCCTTTCATCAGTGAAGGACTCCGTATACACAGTTCCCCTTCCTCGCCTTCCGTTACAGGTTCACAGGTCCCCGGTTTCACAAGGCAGATGTCTGTACCCTCAACTGGGATGCCGACACAGCCTTCCGGGAAAGCATGATACTGATTTCGCGTAAGAGAACAGGTCCCGCAGGCTTCGGTCAGGCCGTATCCGGGCCTGAACTCTGCACCGCCCTTGTCCTTTCCGAGGATCTCATTATACCGGTATGCCAGATCATGACTCACCCAGTCGCCTCCGCAGACCACATGCTTCATGAAGGAAAGGTCGTGTCCTTTCAGATAAGGATACATCCTCTCGTACATGGCGGGCACGCCGATCACATAGGCGACTTTCTCCTTTAAGAGAAGTCTGCTGCACTCTTTATCACTGAACCGGGGAGAGAGCATGACCCGCATACCTGATGAAAGAGGCGCCTGGATACAGACCGCAAGACCGAATGCATGGAACAGAGGAAGGATCGCGAGAAATCCGTCCCCGATATGGGCGGTGTGCGTGACGTTCTCCAGAAGAAGACGTGTCGTGACATAATTCACCGACCAGTTCGAGATCATCACGCCTTTCGCGGGCCCTGTCGTTCCGCCGGTGTACATGATCACTGCCGTGTCGTCTGCTTTCACATCGGAAGGGGGAAGAGGTTGTGTCCGGAGCCGCTTTTCGCCGTCTGCCAGAAGATCGGTCCATTCTGTGACGCGGCCCGGCGCCTTCGCCGATTTTCGAACCGAGTAGGAGTACACGGTTTTCATCACGAATCCTTTCGGAGTCGCCGGGAAGTAGCCAGGCGTTCTGCACCGGATGATATCGGCATCCAGATTGGCCGCAAGACCTTCGTTCAGCTCAAAGGTGAGGATAAGTTTACTTTCCGTAAGTTTGACGGCATTTTCCAGTTCTGACAAGGTCGAAAGGGGGTGGACCATATTGCATATCGCCCCTATTCTGTTCAGAGCGTAAACTGCAATGACGCACTGCGGGATATTCGGCAGGAAAATGGTGACAAAATCACCTTTTTTTACGCCGTGTTCAAGAAATCCCGCGGCACAGGAGTTTACAAGATCATACAGTTCACCATACGATATCCGATTGTCAAAATATTGAATGGCCACCGCCTCGCGGCCGGCATGTTCAACGCCATACGTGAACATGGCATACAAAGACCGCTTCGTCTCGTCAGAGTACTCCAGTTCCGTTTTTGTATCGTTTCTGTATACAGGACGCGGCATACTATTACTCAGCAAGCTTTTTTTCGTTCGCCCGGGAAAGTTCCTGTTTTTCCAGAAGACGGTAATCTATCTTGTTGAACTTCGTCATGGGAAGATCAGCAACAAACTCCACCATAACCGGGACACTCCAGCGGTTCATCTGCTCTTTCGCATACTCGATCAGGATCTTTTCCTCTTCTGCCGCATCGAATGAGCCGAGCGGTTTTTCCGGAACAACAAACAGTTTGATCTTTCTGTCCAGCTTCCAGGGGGTCGCAACGGCGCAGACCTGTTTGATATCAGGATGATTCTGCATGGTCTCCTCAATGAGGGTCGGATACACATTATATCCGTTGACCTTCACGAGTCTTTTATGGCGGGAGCGGAAACAGATGTTTCCATCCTTCCTGATCACGACAAGATCGCCTGTGTGAAGCCAGACATTCCCGTCATCGTGGAGGCGGAGAACATCCTTTGTTGCCTCTTCATTCTTGTAGTATCCCTTCATCACCGAAGGACCAAGGAAACAAAGTTCACCTTCCACACCATCGGGAACGACTTCAGTAGTTCCCGGTTTCACGACACAGACTTTTGTGCCGGTGACTGGCGAACCCACGCAGCCGGTCGGGAGTTTTTCATACTCGTTTGCAACGAGAGAACAGGCGCCGCAGGCTTCGGTCAGACCATACCCGGTCCTGAAAAGAATATCAGCTTTGGACTTCTTTAAGAGAACATTATATTTATTCGCAAGCTCTTCGGAGACGCGGTCGCCTCCGCTGACCATGAGTTTCATCCGTGAAAGATCTTTATTTTCAAAGTACGGATACATACGTTCGAACAAAGCCGGCACTCCCGGAAGGAAGAGGACATCCTCAGAGAAAATCTGCTGGGCACACCCTTTTGGATCGAATCTCGGGATAAGAACAAGTTTCATCCCGGAGATAAGCGGAGCGTGGACGGATACTGCCAGACCAAATGCATGGAAGATCGGAAGGATAGCGAGGAACCCGTCACCCACGTCGGTTTTGCCGTCACCGATGTCGATTAAGAGCTGAATGGACATGGAGTTGACCGCATAATTCGAGAGCATGACTCCCTTCGAATCACCCGTTGTTCCGCCGGTGTACATGATAACCGCGGTCTCGTCTGCTTTCACATCATCCGCCGGCAGCTGGAAACCTTCTTTGAGCAGTTTTTTTCCCTCTTCAAGGAGATCGGTCCAGAGCGTGATGTTTGCAGTGTTCTGTGCCTTTGGATATTTACGCATCACAAACCGGAATCCCTTGTCAAGAACAAAACCCTTGGGGGAGGACGGGAAGTAGCCGGAGGTCCTGCACCTGATCACCTCGATATTTTTTCCGGAGAGAAGGCCCTCGTTCACCTCGCAGGCAAGAACGATCTTACTTTCCGTGAGTTTTATTGCGTAGTCGACATCTTCCTGAGCAGATAAAGGATGGACCATATTGCATATTGCGCCGATCCTGTTAACTGCATAGATGGCCAGAACTCCCTGGGGGATGTTGGGCAGAAAAATAGTGACGTAATCGCCTTTTTGTACACCATGCTTCACTAAGGCCGCCGCGACAGCGTGCACCTCATCCATGAACTGTTTGAACGAAATATGTCTGCCGTAAAATGCAGCCGCGGGTGAACGTTCACCCGCCCGTTTGAAGCCGCAAAGAAGTCCTTCATACAGCGAACGTTTGTTTTCTTCAGAGTAATGTAATGTCAAATAAGTATCCTCCGGTCAAGCGGTAAAAAAATCTATTAGTATTATTTGCGGTAGAACATATAATAGAAACGTAAATATTTTTGTCTATTTTATCACTTAATAGACAGAATTGTGTAACCTGACTCGGAAATCACCCGAATAAACTCAGCGTCGGGAACATCGGCCGACAACTCGACCACGGCTGTTTTTGCACCAAGATCCACCACTGCGGAAACGACCCCGGGGATCCGCGAGAGAGCTTTTTCAACAGCCATTTTGCAGTGATCGCACATCATGCCGTCAATGGCAAGTATTTTTTTCATGGTTTCCTCTTGAGAAGGTATTGGATTTTCAGATGTAAAAAATCTGAGCCTGAGAGCATTGAATACGACACATACTGAAGACAGACTCATCGCAAGTGCGGCAAACCCGGGAGAGAGTTTCCAGCCGAAAGGAACAAAAAAAACTCCGGCCGCAAGAGGGATACCGATCGTATTATAAATGAAAGCCCAGAAGAGATTCTGCTTGATGTTTCGAAGAGCAGCACGGCTCAGACGGATCGCCGAGACAATGTCCCAGGGATCGCTTTTCATTAAGACGAAGTCGGCGGATTCAAGTGCTATATCTGAACCTGCACCGATCGCGATACCTACATTTGCCCTCGCAAGAGAGGGAGAATCATTGATCCCGTCTCCAACCATGATGACATGATGCCCGGCTTCCTGGAGCGTTCTGACCTGACCTTCTTTTTCCGCAGGCATAACTTCAGCGATCACCTTCTCGATGGACAGCTGCCGGGCAATAGATTCGGCAACAGAAAGCGTGTCCCCGGTCAGAAGAACCACATCCAGACCGAGATCCTTAAGTGCGGAAACGGCTGCCGCGGAAGTGGGGCGGATCTTATCGGAAACCGAGATGACGCCAAGCAGCGTATCTTCACTCGCAAAATAGAGCGGGGTGCCGGTCAATCTGAGACCCGGGAGGGAGATCCCATTCTCCTGCATGAAAGCCGCATTTCCGGCATACGTTTTATTCCCGTTTACCAAAGCCGACACTCCTCGTCCCGGGACCGCGGTGAACTCCTGAGCTTTCACAAATGTGATCCCATTCTCCTCCGCATAGGTGATGACCGCTCTGGATAAGGGATGCTCAGATGCGGATTCGACCGAAGCGGCGACCGAGAGAAGATCATCTCTGGTCCCGGAGAGCGTGACGACCTCAGTGACCGCCGGCTTTCCTATCGTGACGGTCCCTGTTTTATCCAGAAGGATCGTGTCAGCTCGTCCTGCAGTCTCCAAAGCTTCAGCGGATTTGATCAGAATCCCAAGAGAAGCCGCTTTCCCGGTCGCAACCATAATGGCGACCGGGGTCGCCAGTCCAAGAGCACAGGGGCAGGAGATCACGAGAACTGAGATCGCTATGGAGAGAGCAAATGCAAACGACTGGCCGAGAACAACCCAGACGATCCCGGAAATAACTGCGATGCTGATCACCAGAGGTACGAATATACCGCTGACTTTATCAGCGATTTTCCCGATCGGCGCCTTGGATGCATTGGCATTCTGGACGAGTTCAACGATCGCGGCAAGTGTCGTATCCTCGCCGACCTTTTCCGCACGGAACGTGAAACTGCCAAGCGAGATCGTTCCCGCCGCGACGGAATCACCCGGGTTTTTTAAGACGGGAATACTTTCGCCGGTCAAAGCCGACATATCGATCGGCGCCGAACCTTCTGTAATCGTTCCGTCGACCGGGATACCGGCGCCCGGTCTGACCACGATGAGATCGCCGACCGCCACCTGTTCGGCCGGAATAATGACCTCAACGCCGTCAAGAAGAACCGTTGCCGTCTTCGGCGCAAGGTCGATGAGCTTTCTGACTGCCTCGGTGGTTTTTCCTTTCGATCTCGCCTCCAGATACTTGCCGATCGTAACGAGCGAAAGAATCATCGCTGCCGATTCAAAGTAGAGGTCCATGGACCAGGTGCCTGCGGCAGCCATATCACCGATAGAAAGAGCTGAAAAAATAGCATAGATGGCATAAAGTCCGTACGTAAGCGCCGCAAGAGAGCCGATCGCAACAAGCGAGTCCATGTTCGGCGCACGGCGGAAGAGTGCCGGGATCCCGGATGTGTAGTATTTTTTGTTCGCGATGACGATCGGAATGGTCAGTACAAGCTGAACAAGAGCAAATATTCCGGCATTTGCCGGGTCATGGGCCCACTCAAGAAAGGGAAATCCCCACATGTGGCCCATGGAGATATACATGAGAGGGATAAGAAATGCAAAAGAGATGAGGAGCCTGATTTTCATCGGGCGAAGGAGCGAACCCTCACGGGACGGTTCGCCCAGCACCAGATCATATCCGGCTGCGCGGACGGCCTGTCTGATCTGATCATCCGAAACATCGTCCGACTCAACGACCAGACGATTTTCCAGAAGATTCACCGAGGCGGATCGTACGCCTTCCACACTTTTTGCGGCCTTCTCCACGTGAAGAGAGCAGGCCGAACAGGTCATGCCGGATACCGGGTATGTTTTTTTCATTTGCTGTTTTCAACAAAGAACCGAGCAATCTCATCAAGCATTGCACCGGGACGTTCGATCTTCCTTGTGTCAAGGTTAACGACCGTGCTGGGAATACCGGGAAGGAGGCCGCCGTCAATCAGATAATCATGGGGGACGTTGACCTGATCGACGCTGACCGGCGATACTTCCCCGGAGATGTTTGCAGAGGTCGCGGTTATCGGGCAGTCGAACGCGGATATCAGTTCAAGAGCGAGAGCGTGATCCGGATATCTGATCCCTATCGTACCTGTCCCTCCGGACAGATCCCCCGGCAGACAGTTCTTCACCGGAAGAACGATCGTGACCGGACCCGGAAGAAATTTGCTGATGAACCGTTCCGCAAACGGGCTGACCTCGGCGATACCGCAGATCATCTCGATATCGGAAACGGCGACCGAGATCGGTTTTCCAAGAAGCCGCTGTTTTGCTTCGTAAACTTTGATGACCGCGGTCTCCGATAAAGCGTCCGCACCGAGTCCGTAGACCGTTTCCGTAGGATATACGACAAGCCCGTCGCGGGATAAAACACGGACGGCTTTTTCGATTCTGTTTTCTTCTGCTGGTGTTGTCATCAGAACTCTTTTCCCCTTACTTTTTCGATGTCAAATACGCCGATCGTGCTGATATGCATAACTGCCATGACCCCGGCCTGTATCGGGTCGGTAACGACGAGATCGGCTGCCGAAGAGGCGCTTCCCGCCATTTTGAGACAGATCACCGGGATGCCGTCCGCCTGGATGGATTTTATGGCAGCGGTTATCCCGCCGCCCATCAATGAACCAGCAAGAACAAGGATCGAGGCGCGGGGGAGGCGGCCGACTGCCTCAACGGCGCGTGCGAGATTCTCCTCTCCGACAAGCGGGATCGTATCAACGGAGATGCGTTCGCCTCTGATATTATGCCGGTCGGCCTCGTTCACTGCTCCAAGCGCGACCTGGGCAACCTGGGCCCCACCGCCGATGATGATGACGCGCTTTCCAAAAATTTCCCCAAACGTGTCGTGCAAAACGACCTCACGAATGCCGGAAACGATCCTGAGCTCGGAGAGAATCGCATTGATTTCATCGCCCCCTTCGATCTCGATATCTGCCCAGGCACATCCTTTGTCAGATCCCCGGGTAAGTATTTCCTGCTGGATGGAGGTGATGTTCGCATTGTGTTCAGCACAGACCGAACCGATATCTCTGAGAATACCTTTTTGATTTTCGGCGATGAGGCTGATTGCGTGATGAGGCATCATAAAAATCGAATGCGATAACCGGGGATCGAACCCGGATTAGAGGCTTGGGAAGCCCCTGTCATGCCATTAGACCATTACCGCATCTCAGTAGTATTTTGTTTGCAGGGTTATAGAGATTTCTTATTAGGAGGTGAGTTCCGTGGTCTCCGGTGCCTGATGCGGAAGGCCGCACAGCAGGTATCGGCCCCCTTGCGCGTGAACATAGCCTTTGGATGCAAGAGAGCGCAGAGCTGCTGTCACTTCAGGTATGCTTCGCCCGCTGGTATCGGACAGTTCGATCGGGGTCAACGGAGCATACACCAAAGCGAGAAGAAGCTCGGCTTCGATGTTGTTCTGAAAGACGGTTCGTCCGTTTACGATCACATCCCCCATCATCTCGTCGATATCCTTTTCCACAGCTTCAAGATTTTCAATGAGTTTTTCCCTGGAGTCAAGAAGCCGGCGGATCATCAGGATCTTATCGGTCAGCGGGAGCGCATCTCCGTTTTCGGCACAGACCGGCTCGGGAGGCTGCTCGGTTTTCGTGACCTGGACCGAGAGGGTGAAATCATTCACAAGATAGTAGTATTTTCGCCGTTTGTCATCCTGATAACTGGAGATGACTGCTTCCCTCTGCATGATCGCAAGGTGTTCGATGACGGCTTTCGGGTTGATGACCAGACGATCGGATATTTCGGTAACGAAACAGGGTTTCTGCCGGAGAAGATCAAGGATCCGCCGGCGGTTCCGGTTTCCGAGAATGTCCAATAGATGAGATATATTATCTTGGTCAAGCATTTTTATCGAGATTACATTATGTAAGGGGATATTTATTTAAATGCCTTCTGATTCTGACAGGGCTGTAAAAATATCAGAAGAAGGAATAAGCGTCTGAAATCAAACAAAAAAATGTAGGGGGATTTTCTATTGTTATGCTGAGTTGCGCCTTGGGCTTTTGTCAGCTTTAGAACTCGGACTCGAAGTCTTCGACCGTCATGGACGAGACGATGCCTTTCTGTCTGAGGAACTCTTTGGTTAACAGGAAGTAGACCATCGAGAGTGCTTTGCGTCCCTTGTTGTTGGTCGGGATGACGAGATCAACATTGTTTGTACGGTTGTTGATATCACAAAGTGCAATGACCGGCATACCTGACTGGACTGCCTCGGTAATGACCTGGGCATCGCCGATTGGGTCGGTGACGATGACAACCGAGGGTTCAACATACTTCGGGAGTTTCGGGTTGGTTAAGGTTCCGGGGATGAATCTGCCAACGTGGGAGAGTGCACCGATCGTATCTGCGAACTTCTGTGCCGGGTACTGACCGTACTGACGGGAAGTAACGACGAAGATCTTTGCAGGCTCGTAG
>JAYFOG010000069.1:0-3157 GCA_034932965.1 Methanocorpusculum sp. | reverse complement strand
CACTTACCAAAATAAATCACCCTAAGGAATATTATTCAGATATGGAACCGTCAAATAGATAAGAGTTATGAGTCGGGATCGTTTCTCTCAGTTCTTCTTCTGCAGGAGCTTACTGACCCGTTCTTTCTCATATCTGAGGTTTACATACCGTTTCCTTCCGCTCCCTTTATTTGCATAGTCAACGGTGATCACCCGGAGATGATCGAGCTTTTCCACGATTTCATTAAATCTGGTAAGCTTTGGGGCATCCTTCGTCATCGATCTGCGAAGGTCTCCGGTCGTCAGCAGCGTTTGTGTGCCTGTCATCTTCACCAGCTGTTCGAGGACCTGAAGTTCGTCCGGAGATAGGGTTCTGACCGTTCCGGCAAGATGGAGATCCCGTGATGCCGAGACGGCTTTTTGCAGATCTTCCTGAGTGACCTCTCTTCTGGCATCCGTCTCCGCATACATTACGGCGCGTTTGATCATATCCAGGCCTAGGCGGATGTCTCCACACCGCATCGTCCGGTCGACGATATAATCCTGTTGTTCTGAGGTGAGAACATTTGGATAGAGACCCTGGGCGACCCGCTGTGATAGAATGCCTGCCACCTCTGCAGCACTGTATGGTTCGAAGTTGATCGTTTCGTATCTGAAAACCGAGGCGACCCGTGCGTCGAGTATGGAATCGAGGAGAATATCCGGATCGCTGATGACGACGATCACTCCGATCGATATGTTTTCGTAGACTTCATGGATACGCAGGGCAGAGTAGAGAACATTGTTGAACTCTTTATTGTAAATCAGATAGTTCGCATCATCCAGACAGATAAGCGGGACCACTCCCTCCTTCTCGACGTATTTTGCGAGCATGTCGATCAGCGTTTTGAAAGCAGTTCCTGAGGGGGGCTGCCTGTTTTTTGTCAGTTTGGTATATATTCGGGAAAATACTGCATACTCTGTGCTGTCGATCTGGCAATTGATATGGATCGGAACGATTTTTGTTGAAGCTCCCTCGACCTCTTCAAAAAATTTCTTGACAGACGTGGTTTTTCCGGTGCCGGGAACGCCCCTGCAGATGGTATTAAGAATGCTTCCGCCCACTAGGGCGGGTTTGGCGGCAAAAGCCAGTCTTTCTATCTGTTCATCGCGGTAATCGAACTGCTCGGGGACATAGGCGATCTCAAAGACTTCCATGTCCCTGAAAAGCGTCTGATCCCACATAAGCAGATTTTTTTTCATTTTCTCCTCATTTCATACATTTTTTACAAAGCGTCTTCCCCATAAAGAGATTTGAGACGTCACGCTGCACTTTGGATACCGGAACTCCGCACTTATCACAGAAAAATTCTCCTTCTTGGGCTGGCAGTGTCTCCTCGGTTTGGGTCACCATCTCAGTCAGCTTATCTTCCTCTGCCTCATCGGGCAGGATGACTCTTGTATCTTCCAGGACATCGAGGTGGATCTCTTCCTCCTCTCCTTCGACCGGATGTATGAGGGGGACTTCCTCCATTGGAAAGTAGCCGCTTTCCAGATCTTCCGGCGCGTCCCGGTCAAGCACCCGTTCTTTATATCTCTCGACCGCCGCTCTCGTTACGGCGTCCTGCATCCCGAATTCATCCAGGGTCTGTCCAAGAAAATCGACGAGCTCTCTTACTGCGCTCTCATCTTCGGCTGTATCGGAAACTTCGACCCTCAGGCTCTCATAATTGCCCAGATTGATCGTCACTCCAATCGTTACTGTTCTCTTGTCTACCATAAGCAGTATAATGTGTTAACGTATGTTTTGCAAAGAATTAATGATACTGATGAATGATATAATAGTTAATCGGACAGATGATGAAAGTTACCCCCGCTGAACCGCAAGGTCGTGATGATGCGTGGTCCTGATGTCCCATCACTTTTCTTTATCATTGATCGTTGCATCTTTGTAGCCGCAATCTCCGGTTTTTTCTTCTTCTGTTCCAAATAGTGTACCCTGCATGGCAAAACGCGGTCTGAAAAAATGTGTCGTCTACCCCGGAATAATTCCTACGGCTGAGTCTGAAACGATTTCTGTACAGATCACATTTCCGTATCGTCATCTCAACTACTCATTTAATATAGAAATCCCGATGTCGCTTTACGAGGGCGCGAGACGGTCGGGCAAGTCCGCCAAAGTTCCCGCAGGGATTCAGGATGCCTGGCTTGCCGGATATTATACAGCCTTCGCTCTGGATCCTTCTCTGAACCAGGTGTATCAGACTCTCCTTTCCAGATTTCGCAAAATCAGAAACGAGCGGAACCTGAACGATGATGAATATCTGGAGCTTTTGGCCGCGTATGTCCAGTCTCTTCCATATGACACGGAAAAACTCTCTTCGATCGAGCCTGCGCCCCGCTTTCCGGTCGAGACGATCGTTGACGGGACCGGAATATGCAGTGACAAGTCCCTGCTTCTTGCGGGTCTTCTCTCTCACGAAGGGTATGCAGTCTCAGTTCTCCAGTTTGCAAAAGAGAATCACCTGACGGTCGGGCTGCCCGCTCCCCCCGGATATGATTTCGCCGGGTGCGGTCATGCCGTCGTCGAAACCACTGCGATCTCGTATATAGGTCATCCGGCCGGAGAGTATGCCGACACAACGTCAAGACCCAAGGTTTTTCCGATCGGCCACGGCACAAAACGGTACGGCAGTATCCGCGATGTTGCCAAAATCCTTGCAACACTTGAGTCTCTTAATGAACAGATAGCTGAAAACGGGACGCTTACTTTGGAGATCGTCCGTCTTCATGAAAAACTTCTTCATCTCAAGGATGAACTTACACGATCCCGTGCCGAACTCCGGGTTTTGTCGGATGATGAAAAAACTCCGGAGTATGAAACTCTCAGATGTATCCACAACAAAAATGTCGAGCGTCTAAAAAAGATGCTTGACTCCTACAACCGACTCGTGGGTGAGTATCAGAAACTTGCCGGTCTTGCCGAGTTCATTAAACACAACAGACTGGATCGCCCGGCGGTCTCCCGCAAACTCAACTCGGCCGGAGAATAATTTCTTCCCGGGTGTGGGAGTCTTATATGGGAAGAAAAACAAAACCTATTCCACATGTTGACCGAGGAACTTCCAAAGACCTACGACTTTGCCTCTGTCGAAAAACGCTGGCTTGACCAGTGGGACGACAGCGACTTTTACTTCGA
>JAYFOG010000068.1:0-21470 GCA_034932965.1 Methanocorpusculum sp. | reverse complement strand
TCGCTCCATGTTAATATGCATTGCAAATGCCATTGCTTATATGCACCAGCCTATATCGATCGAAATCGATTACTGATATGGTTGAGTAAGATGATAGATAAAGGTTCTCAATAGAAAGAAGCTCAATTTGAGCTTAGATTTTCAACAATAAAATACAATAAGTTACTTATAATAGATTGTTAATAGAGTCTTGACAAAATAACCCACGAGTATTGATCGAAATAACTCCCGCGTATATCCCTTCAAATTAAAGAGGGTTAAGCAATCAATCCTAAATTTAAGCTTATTTTGGTTGAAAAACCAATTTATGCGCGTTTTTCTCAACGACCCCCGAGTTTGGGATCTGATTAAAGCTGACAGGATATCAACCATGTTTGTTTACTCACCCCATGAGAATACTGGTGGGTTATTAAAAAAAAGAGTGTCGCATCGAATATCTCTTATACTCCCACGACCGATGTTTCTGTTAACGAAATTTCCGGTATCAAAAATATGACACTCACATTAACCCCAGATCAGATCAGAGAAAAGTTTGGACCAATGTTCTGTCACCGGCTCCTTGTGATGACCGATGAGAAAAACGGCATTGCCGAGATCCATGAACAATGTCATGCAAGAGGACCGATCGAATGGGACCACATGAACCGGAGAAGAGCGAAAGGAGCGCTCATCTCCGCAAAAACTGAAGGGACCTCAATGACGATGATCGCAAAAATCGGTTCGTATCCCATCAACTTTGGACCCTCGGATACAGAACTCGGAGGACAGGCACTTGAAGCCGTCTTTGTAGAGGGGAATGAAGTACGAACCTCCTGGGCGGGAGCAGCCGGGGCAGGAGTTGGGGTCGCTGCCTGCTTATCCCAGGCTCCGGGTGTTCTCAGAACGGAATATGCGAGTGAAGAAGATCTGAAAGTAGGCGGTGCACGTATCTGCAGAAGTACTATTATCCTGCCGAAATATGAGAAGATCTCCTTCGGTATAGATGATACCGACACGAAAGAGGGAGGAGCAACCTGGGTCCTTGCATTAAAGTGCGGCGAAGCCTGTTCTATTGACGGGGCCACCTTCCTTGGTATGCGGATCATCCAGCTTAACCCGAAAGCCCCTGAAAAGACCACCAACTGTACAGGCTCAGTGATAACCTTCGCAGTAAAACCTGAGAAAAAGGCCGAGCTTACTGCATTCGTCAAAGCATTCGTCGAAGAAAAGACGATGAGCAAAACCACCGGCATCTGTTATTATGCAGGAATACTTCTGCCAGAATCAGCCTATGCAAAGCGGGTGAAGACCGAACTGCTCACTCGTGAAGAGGCAGTAACTGAAGCCGAAAACCTCGGCATCACCTTTATCGACAGTGCAAACGGAAAAGGAAGGATAGGGGCTCTTGGAGCACTCCTCTGGGCAGACGGCGGTGTGGAGGCAGCCGGCTTGTACGGCGAGACCCCCTGACCCAACAAATTATATTTGTCTCTCTTCTTTTTTACAAACGGCTGCAAGCAAACGGCTGCCGAACGAAGATGTTGATTCACAACCTCCAAGATCGGGCGTGCATACACCGCTGCTGATCAGATCAGATATCGATGATTCGACAAGACAGGCCTCATCCTTCATCCCGAAATACTCAAGCATCATCGCTGCACTCCTGATCGCAGCAACAGGATTTGCTGTACCTTTACCGGCAATATCCGGAGCACTCCCGTGGACAGGCTCGAAAAATGCATGTTTTTCACCAATGTTCGCACTTGGAAGCATCCCAAGACCTCCGGTGAGATACCCGCAGACATCACTTAAGATATCGCCGAACATGTTTGTCGTAACGATCACATCATAATTGTTCGGATGCTGTAAAACGTCCAGACATAAAGCATCGATAAACACAGCTTTTGTTTTTATCCCGTATGACGATGCTACTTCGCTGCAGGTATCTCTGAAAAGCAGATCTGATTTGAGGACGTTCCCTTTGTAGCCGACAACGAGGGGGTGATCCGGATTTCGTTCCAGAACAAGGGAGCAGGCCTTCTCCGCTATCCGCCGTGATCTGGATTTCGTCACCACGCGAAGGGTCGTCGACCGCTCGGCCCCGATCTCCTCTATCCCGGAATAAAGTCCCTCAGTATTCTCCCGCACGATCATCATATCAACAGAAAATCCTTCTCTGGATGACTGCAGGGATCGTATCGGACGGAGATTTGCATACAGATCGAGTTCATGTCTGATCTGCAGAAGAACACTCCGGTAATCCGGATCCGGAGGGGTCGTCACGGCCCCGAATAAAATTGCGTCCGCCCCTTTCAGCTCACGAATATCATCCGGAGAACAGGCAGACCCGGTTTTTTCCCATTTGGCAAGGCCGAGTTCGACCTCGAAAAAATCCGCATCAGGCAGAAAATACTCCAGGATCTTTCGTGCCTCGGGAATCACCTCTGGCCCGATACCATCCCCTTTCACTACAGCTATCCGAAGGCTCATGGTTCACTCTGCCTGGAAAGATACGCATTCAGACCGCCGGCAGACAGGATATCCTTCATCCGGCTGGAGAGCGGTTTCGCCTGATACACGGCATCTGATGTTTTGACATACGAATCATCGGTGTCGAAGGACACGGTATCACCATTCTCACATACAACATCCGCTTCAAAAACATACAATCCAAGATTCACACAGTTGCGGAAAAAAATTCTCGCAAACGACGGAGCCACAACGGCACACACCCCTGCTTCTTTAAGAGCCGCTGCTGCCTGCTCGCGGGATGAGCCGCATCCAATGTTTTTTCCGGCAACCAGAACCGAGCCGTTCAGTCGTCCGGCAATACTCGTATCATAATCTTCAAAGGCATGCTCCACCCACACCGACCGGTCGGTCGTCCGAAGATAACGCCCGGCAATGATCATATCGGTATCCACATCCCCCCCGATCACAACGGCATGTCCTGATACGATCATCGGTTCAGCCCTCCGTCCCATTCATCGGGCGATCTGATCTCGCCGCAAAGAGCGCTAACGGCAGCAGTCGAAGGAGAACAGAGGTAATACTCGGCCCCGACACCCATCCGGTTCCTAAAATTCCGGTTCGCCGTGGAAAGACCCACCTCGCCTTCCCCAAGGACACCCATGTGTGCCCCAAGACAGGGACCGCAGCCAGGCGGGCAGATCACGCAACCCGCCTCGAGAATATCAGACAGAACCCCTGTTGATAGAGCTTTTGCATAAACATCCTTCGAAGCAGGAGTTACAATCGTTCTTACCGCGACTTTTTTGCCTTTGACAATATCAGCGAATCGTTTGAGATCCTCAAACCTTCCATTTGTACACGTGCCGACGAACACCTGATCGAGGTGAGTGCCGGAATACCGCGTAACCGGTTCGGCATTATCGACCCTATGGGGAACGGCGAGAAGCGGCTCTATATTGTCGAGGTCAAGATAGATCTCGGATTCATAGCTGCATTCTTCTGGTTTCTGCATTGAGACGGTTTTTTCCTCCGCCCCGTACCGTAACAAATGTTCGCGGGTCAACGCATCCGCATAGAATAACCCGGTCTTCGCCCCGGTTTCGACCGCCATGTTCGAAAGGGTCAGTCTTCCTTCGACCGCCATCCCGGAAACCCCGTCTCCGATAAACTCCAGAGCTTTGTAGGTCCCGCCGTCCATCCCTAGCGCCTTTATGTAAGATAGTGCAACATCCTTCGGTTCGGCATGACCGGACAGTTTGCCGGAAAGCACTACACCGATCGACTCGGGAACCCTGAACCAGGTTCCTCCGGTAGCCCAGATTCCGGCCATATCGGTTGCTCCAACACCTGTCGCGAAAGCTCCAAGCGCCCCAAGCGTACATGAATGGGAATCCGCCCCGACCACGATCTCGTTTGGGAGACAGATCCCCTCACTCATTATCTGATGACAAATCCCGCAGCCGACATCATGGAACTTCATCCCGTTCTTTTTGGAAAACTGCCGAAGGCTCCCCTGAAGATCGGCCGTTACCGAGTTGTTCGCCGGCGAAATATGGTCATATATGATAGATAGGTTATCCGGACGGACAACGGCCTTGTTCTGGATCCGGAAGTTTTCGAATGCGACCAATGCCTGGGCGCCTGTCCCGTCGTGAGCAAATGCACGATCAACCGACCGGTCGACATACGTTCCTTCGGCCGAGCCGAGAATCCGTTCTGAAAGCGTTCCGGCCATCTTCTCATCTCGTCCTGGCTTTGGGGGACCCTGATCTTTTTTCCACTTCAGCCACCTGTCTGGTCTCGGCAATTATCGAGAGAAGAACATCCTGAGTGATACTCTGCTTTGTCTCGCTGATCGATTTGATCCGGTCCAAAATTACTTCCACCTCATTGGGAGCAGGGGTATAGCCCAGACTCGCCAGAATATACTCGAGTCCTTTTCTTCCCGTATGTTTGCCGAGAATGAACTTCTGCTCAGCTCCGACCATCTCAGGCGGATAATACTCATATGTATTTCTGTCCTGGATCAAAGCGGCGATGTGGATCCCGCTTTCATGACAGAAGGCATGTTCACCGACTACCGGTTTGGTTTTTGCAATTTTGATGCCGGAATAGTTTTCCACCGTTCTGGAAAGAGTCTGAAGAGCAGAGAGATCATACCGGTCGACCCCCCCCTGCATTCTGAGTGCAACAAGAACCTCTTCAAGGGAAGCGTTTCCGCATCGTTCGCCGATGCCGTTAACGGTCGTATGAAGCTGGAATGCTCCTGCCTGGGCTGCAGTAAACGTATTTGCGCTCGCAAACCCCATGTCGTTATGACAGTGGACACAGAGAGGATTCTTCAATCCCTCGTTGAGTTTAAGAACCGTCTCATACATAGAGACGGGCGTCATACAGCCGACGGTATCGGCATAACTGCTGTATGAAGCTCCCCGCTCAGCTCCTTTTGCATACATCTCTTTCAGAAATGCCGTGTCCGTTCTCGAAGCATCCTCTGCGGAGAATCTGACTTTGATCCCGTGATCGAGGGCATAATCGAGCATAGTGAGAGCAAGATCGAGCATCTCTTCCCGGGTCTTTTTGTATTTTATACGGATGTGCAGATCCGATGTCGCGAAAAACAGACTGACAAGATCAACACCGCAGTCTATCGCTGCATCGATATCACTTCGGACACAGCGGGAAAGACAGCATATCTCCGACGGCAGATCCATCTCAACGATAGAACGGACACTGCGTTTTTCATACTCGGATACGCTTGGAAACCCTGCTTCGATGATATCGACCCCGATATCAGAAAGGCGCTGGGCGATATCCTGTTTTTCTTCACAGGTGAACGACACCCCGGGCGTCTGTTCACCATCCCTGAGCGTAACATCGCATATCTCAACATTCAATGATTTCATGATTTTCTCCTTTGGGGCAGTCCCCCTTGATGATCAGAATTCTCAGTCCGGTGTTTTCCGCAATACCCTTCTCGATCAGCTTTTCAAGACCAGGATCAGCAGCCGAAATGACCGCGGGGGTGAACCTGGTCAAATAAGAAAGGATATCCGCACAGTCCTGACCGCCGGTCATGCCAAGTTTTCTGTTCTGCAGAATGATGCAGAACAGAGATCCCTGCTTTTCGTAAATATCGATGAGAGCATTCAATCCTGAGTGTAAGACCGCATAATCGCCCGTAAGAGCGATCTTCGTGCTCTTTGCAGCAACCGCCGGCGAAGAGCCCAGACCGTAGTTTGCAAGAGAAAAACAAAACGGCGGATTCTTCGAAAGAAGCGAGCATCCTGTATCGCAGATCGCCGCGGTCATATTCTGCGAAAGCGTGCTTTTCAGGATGGAAAAGAGCGGCTTGTACGGACAATTCCTGCAGAGCGTCCGGTAATGACCGCGGGAAGCGAACGTCTCGGGAACGGTATTTTCCCGCATCAGCTCATTTTTCATAACAGCTGTTATGTTTTCTGCGAATTCGCAGCGCCCCTTCATCGTCAGATCATCCGGGAAGATTATCCCGGAGCCGTTTCTTCGTTCGGGAAGGGGGACCCCGACGACGTCTGCATCCAAAACCTCAGGGGTCACCCGGATGATCATGACCCTCGAGTAGGTTTCCGAACGCTGCATAGCCGCTTCGACCGCGAGGCAGAGTTCATCCGCTTTTGGTTCAATTACCATAACCGAGGCCACATCGCCGTACTTCCTTGAATCCTGCCTGGTCTGGGAGCCGCGAACCAGAGTATCATCTCCTGCGACGATCACGACGCCCGCCTTAAGCCCCTGATACGTCGCAGAGACCAGCGGGTCGGAAAGCGTGTTCATTCCGGCATTTTTGACGATGACAGCCGATCTTTTTCCGGAAAGAGACATCCCGAGAGCATACTCAAGAGCGATCTTTTCGTTGAGGGTGTACTCTGCACGACATTTTTCGGCAAGATCGGTGACCGGATACCCCGGGACCGCGTAACAAATGTCAGCCGCGTGTAATACGGCGGAGGCAAAAGCAGCTTCCGCTTTCATCTTCCCTCTCCTCCAGACAGGTCGGTCATTGGAGCCAGATCACAACCCATACATTTTGCGCACATGGTTTTGGCCTCCGTCGGATCGAGACTGAAATGCAGAAGTTGTTCCCTGAGAAATCCGGCGATTCCGAGGATCAGCACGGCAGAGGGGCGGGAGAAATCCGAAAGATCGGCCGAAGGGGTCAGCGGACGAATGATGGGGATGACACCCTCGGTCAGACACCGGACGATGCATTCTTTCATCTCATCTTCAGACTCGCCAAGACCCAGAATGATGTTGGTATAGACGCGGTTTTTCCCAAAAACGCCGACTGCTTCTTTGAGTGCATTCCATACCTCCTCCCGGTCAAGGCCCGGACACATTTCGGTAAATAGTTCATCGGTCGCGGTCTCGAGATTGAACTTCACTTCAGTCACCCCGCGTTCGAAAAGTTTTTCCGAAAGACCTGGAGTTGGATAGACCGAAACGCCGACCGGCAGACCAAAAGACCTCACCCGATCCAGAACGGCAAACAGCCGTTCATCCTCTTCCTGTATGGTTCCAAGAACACCGCTCGTAAGCGAGATACACTCGATCCCGTCCCGTTTTACCGCATCAGAGATGAGACCGGTTATCTCATCTGGCGTTTTTATGTGCCTGTCCTGCGCTGGAACAGTGCAGTATCTGCATGAGAATATGCATCCCTCGTTGATCGTGATATAAGCCTGTTTCGGGCAGTGGCAGCCGGTTTTTTCCACAAATCCTTCGACGGAGACCGGAGCCTCCAGTTCTTCGAACCTGAGAACGGCGGTTTTTCCGGAGTTGTCAATTCTGACAGGACTTGCATCATCCAGCATCAGTCTGACACGGGAGATGCCGTTCGAGAAAAACACCGAACCTCCTTTTCCGGCGCCAGGACCTGCGGTGGACGAGAGTGAAGCCGGAAGGGGGACCCCGGTCACCTGTGCCGAACCGATGGCTAAAAGCCGGTGTTTGATTCGGCCAAGATTGTTATTATCTGCCGTCTTCGAGATGCCGGTCATATCAGAAGAGCCTCGGTATAATTCGTGTAATAAGGGATCGCAGCGGCGGCCCCGATAATGCCGCGTCCTTCGATCCGGACATCCAGATGACAGCGGACAGACGCAAAATCATCCAGCGTCACCTCGCCTGCTTTCACTTTTTTTGCATACGGCATGATCACAGACGGGTCGAAACCGATGTAGGCGCATAGACCTGTCTCGTCGGAAAGGGTGTATCGTCTGACCAGAGCTTCAAACCGGTCAATGAGTTTTTCCGGCTCTGTTGTGGCAAATTCACAGGCAAGAGCAACACAGTTCTTGGTCCGGTAGGGAACCGGAAAGAGCTGGGTAATCGTATGAGAAAGATAACGGGACTGCTGACTCTGGACGGCCTTCGAGATGTTATGGGCAAGCGTCCATGTCGCTCCTTGCTCAGGGGTGTCGGTATCATCCAGACCGATGATGACCCGGGTATATCTCGGCAGATGGATGGTCGATCCGGCAACTTTTCCTCCGCCGCAGACATCGCTTGTATGACGTAAGACTCCGCCGGCGGTCGCACGGCATATACTTGCCCCGACACCCCCGCCGCCAAGACCGAGATAAGAGACGGAGATCTCCGAATCGGTTACTCCCACACCGGAGATCCCGGCCGGAAAATAGGATCCTTCGAGATGCAGACTGACATCACCTGTGTCAAGCATAAACCGCTGGGTGTCGGAAACGATGCGCGAGCCTTTGACAAGAGGACTTTTCGCATAATGATTTTTTACCCACATCGCTCCGCCGACACAGTCGAACCTCTCGATGAGTTCAACGGCTCTGCCGTCTTCGGAGCCGAGAGCAAGGATCTCCGGATAAGATATGGAGTAGGGGTTGTTGAGTGTACTGGATTCTTCAGTCATAAGTATCAGCCGGATGTTGTAGCCGATATTTTCGTAAACGAAAATCTCGTTAACAAATATGTGTGGCTGACCGGATATAAGGATTTGCGTTGACCGGAGAGGTGCCGACTGGATAAAATACTAATCCTCCAAACCCCAAATTACTAATCATCATGTGGGAATCATTAAAAGAACAGATACAGGAAGCCGGCTGTGCAAAAATGACAGGAGCTGATGCTTCAGCCTACATAAAAAATGATCAGGTCATCTTCGTCTATGAAGGTAACAGACTGCCCATACCAATAGCTCCGGAATCTGCCGTAACGATCAGGCATATCGGCGGCGGATCAGTCAAACTCACCTACAAACTTATCGAAGTACTGGCCAAAATCGAAAGACCCGAGTGATGATATTTCCTAAAGAGTGTAAATTCGTGGGCAATGCCGCGTCGTCCCCCCTCGGCGACAAAGTGTATTTCCTCACAGAATATCTGATCCACCCGATAGAGGGGGGATTTGAGGTCCTGAAGATACAGCCGAAAGACGGGATCGGACTTATGAGAGAGATCGAATCGGTAGAACAGGTCGCCGGACCGGAGGACATCGCTCTCTGGAAGGACGAGGTCAATACTCATGACCGGGCAGGGCTTGTCAGAAAAGCGCTTTCAACACAGAAAAGGTGTACGATTTTTGGAAAAGAGGACGATCACATGACCTTCATCTGCGATCCGGACCTCTCGACATTTGAAACGGTCCATGTATTTGACATCACGCCGCCGAATCCATCCCTAGTCGACACACTCACTGGACTGGAACAACTCGGCTTTTTCGAAACGGAGAATGCTGTCTTTGAACACCACATACGAGACATCAGCAAACTCGACACTGAGGTCTATCCCTGCAGAGCGGGAGGATTCCCCCACACGCTTGACCGCGACGTCCCGCCGAAAGGAGCGAGGATAGCCTGCTGCCGGACCGGCAGACAGATCTGTCACGAGAATTACGGATATGACTTCGAGTTCGAAGACATCTGTCCGATCACCCAGGTTAACAGAGAACCGTTCATTGCCAGATGCTGCAGAGCAGAAAACAGCGGGATCGGCATGTACAACGGATACTTCGGCGCAGTCGTCCACTGGGGAGCCAACCCGAAAACGATCGCCGATGCATTTTTTGGAATGATGAAGGAATGGAGAGAACGAAATGATTAAACTCGGATTTCATGTATCGATCGCCGGTTCCCTGCCCCTCGCCGTGTCGCGAGCTCAAGAGGCGGGATGCGACACCTTCCAGATCTTTACCCGGAGCCCGCGGGTCTGGGCCGCCAAACCCATCGAACCCGCCGTCGCAAAAGCGTTTATCGATGCACTGACCGTCTCGGGAATCGGACCGGTCGTTGATCACATGCCCTATCTTCCAAATCCGGCTGCAGAAAAACCCGAGATATATGCAAGATCGATCTTCACGATGACTGAAGAGCTTGACCGCTGCGATCAGCTCAAAATCCCCTATCTCGTGACGCATCTGGGTCATCACGGAAAAGAAGACGGACATAAAAAAGGTCAGGAGAAAGTTATCGCGGCGATCGGTCAGGCGCTGGATGAATCCAAAGGCGAGACCATGATCCTGCTTGAAAACACCGCGAACGAAAAAAATACCGTCGGGGGAACATTCACGGACATCGGCGTGATCTCCGATGCCCTTTCAAATGAACGGAGAGTCGGATTCTGTTTTGACACCTGCCATGCAGCAGCTGCCGGCTATGATCTGAAAGGTCACGGAGCGGAGACCGTATTTCGCTGGTTCAACGATGAGGCAGGAAGCCTCGCACGACTCAAAGTCATCCACCTCAACGATATGAAAGGAGGTGTCGGATCCCACCTCGACAGGCACGAACATCTGGGGCTCGGCTACCTTGGAGAAGAGACCATCCATGACGTCTTAACATTTCCAAAGATCTCTCACTGCGCTTTCATTATGGAAACGCCGTCTGACGAGATCAGGACCGATACAGACAATATGGCAGTCGCCAGACGGCTGGCCGCATCATCCTGATCCCGGCAGAAAAATCAGGGAAGCGTCTGAAAACTCAGTGCCGATGCAAGTTCATCCACACTTGAGACGACTTCGGCCCCTGATTCAAGCATGAGATTCACCCTCTCATGCCCGCTGAGCCGCCGGAAATCAGTCCTGAGAGCGATCACCCGCTTACCGCAGGCAAATGCATACCCCATCTCCCAGGAGGTTCCGGAATCCACATCAGATCCGTCGATGACCCCGACAACGATATCCGCTTTTTTGAGTTCAGAGAGATTATTATCATAGATCATCCGCTCGCGGCTCTCTCCTCTTTCCTCTGCATTATCGTCAAATTCCTGCGGAAGATACACGGAAAAATACTTCTTTCGAAGAACATCCGCAAGGTACGTATTATACCGCCGTTCGCCCTCCGAAAAAAGCGGTGATGCCAGATATATCCGGTATTGTGCAAAAACGCGGGCATCCACGGCACTGATCCCGGAGAACCTCTTCAGAAAAACACCCGGACCGGCAGACTTCTCATTCGTGAAATAGGTGGTCGTCACCCCGCAGGTCGGGGAAGAGTTCACGCCGAGAATACAGAGAGGCTCACCCTTAACCAAAATCATCTCCCTCACCTCCTGCTCTAAACGGTCGAGAAGAGCGGAAAATTCCGGGGTATCCAGACGTTCTGAAAAAGAACCAGGCGGTCTGGGCGTTCCAAGATACAGCGTCTCCGGACATGGCAGGGGAACAAGCCCGATATCAAACTCCTCACACCGCTTTTGGCACCGCAGAAAAACCTCACGGTCCTCATCGGTCGTTATGCCTTCTGCACGAAGATTTTCGTTGATTACACACGGAGAAGCGAGGATAAACATGAGTATAGTATTTGTAGCATGAAGACATAAATAAAGACCATGAGCATGTTGATCTCCCTGATTGCATACCGTGACAACTCCTGCGATCCAAAAAAATGCACCGTAAAAAAACTGGAAAAGTTTGGGATGATCAATGTCGTCAAAAAAATCACGCATGTCCCAAAGACCACACTTCTTCTCGACCCTACCGCCGAATATGTCATCTCCCCTCCTGATAAAAAATGGGTCACATCCATCACCGCACTCGACTGCTCCTGGGTGGTCCTTGACACGACCAACTTGAATCCCTGGAAAAACCGGCGAGCCCTGCCGTTTCTGGTCGCCGCAAACCCGGTAAACTTTGGAAAACCCTTCACACTGACATCTGTAGAAGCGCTTTCGGCAGCTCTTGTGATCCTCGGAGAGAGAGAACAGGCTGTACGCATCTTGGAAAAATTCAACTGGGGCCTTAACTTCCTCAAACTCAACGAAGAGCCGCTGGAAGAGTATGCCAATGCAAAAGACAGCGCCGAAATGCTCAAAATCCAAAGTGAATACATCGGATAATCCCCTGAACAAATAGTTAATACCCTGACAAAACAGATGAATACCTACAATGGGAGAGGTGCTCATTTTAATCGGCTGTCCCCAGATCCCTGTCCAGTCTCCGCTTGTACTGTACATCGCAGACTTTCTTCAGGATGCAGGACACCGTCCGGTCGTTGCGGCGAACCCGTCAGCAAAGCAGCTCATTAAAACCAGTGATCCAAAAAGTCACTATGTTTCCGAATACAAAGACGTAGACAAGACCATCGGTGAACTGGCTGACGGAACCATCCATTATCCGCTGATCATTTCCCTGATCCACAATGACGCAGGACTCACCTACACTGCAACAACTTCCGCAGTGACGCCCGGAACTCTTCTCATTTCAGTTCTTTTCGGAGAACATGCCTACGATCTCGCTGAAGAGATTGAATATCCGACAGAAAAAGTCGTGGCGCCGGTGACGCACAACACCAGGCCCCTTCTCACAAAATTAGACGAGGTACTCGAATGGGCTGTCTTGAAAATATGAAATACGAGATCCTGGCAAAGAACTGCAGTTTCAAAGAAGCACGGGAGATCATCAGATCGAAAAGCACGGAAAAGTACGAAGTTCCTCCCGGATTCAAACTGCTGGATAAAGCTCTGATCGGAGTGCCGCCGCTCATCATCGGCATCGCCGATGAAAAGCTCATTTACGCCTACACAAAACCCTGCCACGGCACGTTCATCGTCGTCGTCGAAGATCCGGAAGGGGTCGAGCATGTGCGCAGGAACGGAAAACCTGTCCGGTAATGACTGATTTTCTTCTCTCCTCTCTCTTGATCGCGGTCGGTCTTGCCATGGACTCGTTTTCCGTATCACTCGCCGGCGGCGCCTCTCTCAGAGAGAACATTGGAAAAACGGCAGTTACAGCCGGCATTTTTTTTGGATTTTTCCAGTTTGCGATGCCGCTTCTTGGATGGGCAGTCGGGATCCCGGTAACCGGGATGATCGATCCGTTCGGCTACTGGATCGTGGTCAGCCTGTTCTTTTTCATCGGAGGAAAAATGATCAAAGACGCTCTCAGTGGAAAAGAAGACGGAGTGAGTCTTATCGGATGGAAAGTTCTGCTTCTTTTAGCCGTCGCAACAAGCATTGACGCCCTCGCCGTCGGAATAAGTTTTGCTCTGATCGGCGAAACGATCCTTCTCCCGGCAGTGATCATCGGCGTGGTCGCCTTTCTGTTTTCCTTTTTCGGCGTCCTTGCAGGTCACAAACTCAGCAGTATCCTCGGAAACAAAATGCAGATCTTCGGAGGGATCATCCTCGTTCTGATCGGCATCAAATTCTTAATCGAGTACTGTCTTTGAATCAGGCAAGACCAAGAAGTTCGGCGATCCGTTCGGCCGATGCCTGCAGCCGATCCCCGGCGCCGTCAAAATCCACCGATTCAAGCGCCGCCTGGGTCCCCTGATTCGTGACAGGCATCGTAAATATCTGGTTCAAAAAATCATCCGGATCGTCCGGCGATATCTCATCAAGCGAGGGAACGAACCCGAGATCCAGAAGAGACGAGGTGTTCGTGGAATTGACGGAGGAAAGCGTGGCCATAAGATCCTCAGCCTCGTTTTGAGTAATCCCCTCTTTGGTGAAGGTGAATCCGAAAAGTTCGACCTTCATGTCGAACTTTTCAGTCACCGATCCGTTTGACAGAAGATTCTCCGTGACCGGCGTCAGATAAATATGTCCGACCGTCTCATTTCCCATAACGATGTCGGTCGTCTGTGTCCCAAGACCAATACAGCCGGCACTCAAAACGATCATCATTAAAAGCACCAGCAGAACCGGAATATATTTCATTGGAAGAGCATTAGCGGCACGAACAGAAAAAACCTTGTCCCGCTGGCGGACCCCGGCGTTAGACGTATTTGTAAGAAACGTCAACATATGAGACATGCTTGAAATCCTCAAAGAGTCCCTGCTGACCTGCCCGATGGTCAAAAGGGAAAAAGACGGGGTCGTCTATAATTATTTCATCCATCCGATAACAGACGGCATCCCGGCAGTAACCGCGGAACTTCTCCGCGATGTCACGGCTGCGATGATGAAGTCTCTTGATCTGAAAAATGTTGATAAGATCATTGTCTCCGAGGCAATGGGGATCCATATAGGGACTGCGTTAACTCTTGCGACCGGCATTCCCTTCGTTGTTATCAGAAAAAGAGAGTACCGTCTGCCGGGTGAGGTCATCATTGGTCAGGAAACCGGGTACTCAAAAGGGAACCTCTATATGAATTGTGTTAATAAAGGCGATCGCGTCGTGATCATCGATGATGTCATCAGCACCGGTGGAACGATCAAAGGGATCCTTCCCGCACTGAAGATCGCCGGAGCAGAACTTGCTGATATCCTCTTTGTTGTGAACAGAGGATCTCCCGATATCGGGATCCCGTACAAAACGCTTGTCACGATCGATGTTGACGAAAACGGTGTGAAGATCATTGATTCAGCTTTCTGAAGTTATTATCCAGCTGAAAAGCCGAAATGCAAAACGGGTCGCCGTCCAGCTTCCCGAAGGGCTGAAACGAAAAGCAGCGAAGATAGCGAAAGCGCTGAAAAACGAAGGGTTCGAAGTCATCATCAGCGGGGATGCCTGCTGGGGAGCATGCGACCTGAGTCTGGATGCTTTGGAATGGGCGGATGTTCTCGTCCATGTCGGGCACACACCGGTGACCCCGGAGAAAAACGTCATCTATCTCCCGTTCCAGCAGGATATTCCTCTGGAAATTCTCGAGTCCGCCGTATCTGAACTCAAGAAGTACAGATCCGTCGGGATAACAACGACGATCCAGCATGCCCATCAGACAAAAGCGATCTGTGAATGGCTCAAAGATCACGGAGTAAATGCCGTGATCGGAACCGGATCCTCGCGGACGCCGCTCGAAGGTCAGGTGCTCGGATGTACCTATGCTTCGGCAAAAAACGCAGAAGCCGAAGCATTTCTCTTCATCGGCACCGGCGTTTTTCATGCAATCGGCGTCTCGCTCGCCACGAAAAAACCGACCTTCGCCCTTGACCCGTTCGCTGACGGGATCCTGCAGGAGGTTTCCGCCGACAGACTGCTGAGAAAACGCTTCGCACAGATAGAAAAGGCGAAGAAGGCAAAGACATTCGGGATCCTGCTCTCTTCCAAGTCGGGTCAGGCACGCCGAGAACTGGCTGAACGGCTTGCCGGTCTGCACGAAAACGCCGTGATCATTCTGATCCGGGAGATCTCCGAGATGCAGCTTCGAAATCTCGGCTTCGATGCCTATGTGAATACAGCATGCCCGAGACTTGCTCTTGACGACCAGAGCAGATTTCCCATGCCTGTCCTCTCTCCCTCTGAGTTTGAGATCGTTCTTGGAAAACGTGACTGGGACGAGTACACCATAGATGAAATACTGCCATGAAACTCAGACAACTTGAGATGTGTCTGCAGAAGATACAGGGATTTCGCTCGCCGAAAGCAGATATCGAACAGTATATGACCCCTGCCCCGCTTGCAGCGAGGCTTTTACACGAAGCAGCACTCGCCGGCGATATCTGCGAAATGAAGGTCGTTGATCTTGGCTGCGGGACAGGGATGCTTTCGATCGGGGCTGCACTTCTCGGCGCATCGGTCGTCGGCATCGATATTGACGAAGCGGCCCTGAAAATTGCCAGAAAAAATGCCGAAGCATTCGGCGTCGATATCGAATGGATCAGAATGCGGATCGATGAGACGGCAAAACCCTTTACAGCAGACACGGTGCTGATGAACCCGCCGTTTGGCGCACAGAAAGAGCATGCCGACCGGCCGTTCATCGACTTTGCGCTTCAAACGGCGCCGGTCTGTTACGGAATCTTCAACAAAGGCAGCATCCCGTTTCTTAAAGCATACACAAAAGATAAAGCCGTGATCACCTCAAAAACAGCAGCTCTGCTGAATATTCCAAAACAATTTGCCTTCCATACTCAGGAAAATCTGGAGATCCCTGTTGAGATCATCCGTTTAGAGAGAATAGCATGAACGAACTTACAAAACGCATAGCAGGCCTTGCCGCCGGACACGGGGCAGCGGACTTTTACATCCCGGTTATCCCTGCGATTCTGCCTGCATTGATTCCCATATTTACCGAACAGGGAATCACATCCTATGCGATGGCAGGATGTCTGTTTACCCTTGTAACTCTGACAATGGTCATTTTCCAGCCGCTGACCGGCTGGATGATCGATAAGGGACGCTGGGTCCCGGGGATCTCCTGGTGTATCCTGATGACGGGGCTTGCCGTCGCATTATTTGGGATCACCCAGAATTACTGGGTGCTTTTGATAATGGCAGTCGTCACCGGGGCAGGAAACTCAATGTTTCACCCGAATGCCTATCAGCAGATCCATCAGTTCACCACATCGGCAAACAGGGGGACCTTCCTTTCCCTGTTCTCGGTCGGCGGATCGTTCGGCTACGGAGCCGCACCTCTCATCACCGGAGCACTGTTTGCATGGGGAGGATTTCCCGCACTCATCTGGCTGGTTCTGCCGGCGGTCGGAGTTGCCGTTCTACTGAGAAAACATCAGCAGAAACCGGTGATCCTGCCGAAGAAGACCAGTGAGACGAAATCAGTACAGCCGAAATGGAGACATGCCGCTCTTGTGCTTGGAATAAGTTCACTGAGAACCTGGGTCTACTATGGATTTCTTGCCTTTGCTGCCGTGTATCTGACGAAGTATGCAGGCGTCGATTATCTTCTGGCGACCGGGGTCGTCAGCTGCATGATCTTTGCCGGGATGTTTGGAACTCTCACAGCCGGCCCGCTTTCTGATAAGATCGGGCGAAAAGAGGTCATGTTCGCCGCCTACATCGGAGCAGTCACCGCATACTTCGGCATATTTCTCCTGTCAGGGATCGGATCAGTGATCTCTCTTGTGATCGCCGGATTTTTTATGATGGCGACCGCTTCGGTCGAGATCGCGACGGTCCAGGAGCTTATGCCTGGAAGCGTCGGACTCGCATCAGGGATCATGATCGGCATTCCCCAGGGACTTGCAGCCGTTTCGATAATGGTGATCGGGATCATGGCGGATACCGTCGGCATGCCGACAGCACTCTTCACCCAGGTCTGGCTTATGGTGGCTGCCGTCATTCTTTGTGCCGCCCTTCCTTATCCCCTCAAACTGCTCAGCCCTTCCCGCAGAAAAGCTGAATAGATCAGGGCGGTCTGCAGACACCCCTTTTTTCCGGCTGAAAAATCACGATCACGTCCTAAAAACCCGTGAGCTTTGGCATCCAACCCGCAAACGCTATTTACCCCAATGCCCAATTCATATAATATGGAATTCAACGGTGTAATTCTTGAAGACACATATGCAGAAGGCTTCCCGGTGTGGGCTGCCCGTGTTATCATCACTGCAGTAACGAAAGAGTGGGCATACAAAGCAGCAACCGAAGCAACCGGTTTTGCAACCTCGACGATCGGATGTCCCTGTGAAGCTGGAATCGAACGCTTCGTTCCGGCCTCCGAGACCCCCGACAACCGCCCGGGATACGCAATCATGCTCTGCTGCGGCAAGAAGGCACTGAAAGAGCAGGTTCTTGAGCGTATCGCCGAGTGTGTTTTAACTGCACCAACAACCGCAGTTTTCAATGGAAAAGCAGGTCTGGAAGAGATCATCCCCGTCAAACTCCACTTCTTCGGTGACGGATTTGAGTCCAAGGTAGTTGTCGGCGGTATCAACTGCTGGTCTATCCCAATCATGGGCGGAGACTTCATCATCGAAGAGGAAGTCGGCGCAATCAAAGGAGTTGCCGGCGGTAACTTCCTTATTATGGGAGACTCCCAGATGTCCGCACTCATTGCAGCAGAAGCAGCAGTCGATGCAATCAGCTGTGTTCCCGGAACCATCACCCCGTTCCCCGGAGGAGTTGTCTCATCAGGATCCAAAGTTGGTTCCAAGAAATACAAGTTCATGGGCGCATCCACCAACGAAAAGTTCTGTCCAACGATCCGTGAGAAGGTCCCGGAAACCGAGATCCCAGAAAACGTCAAGGCAGTTTACGAGATCGTCATCGACGGTGTCTCCGAAGCAGCAATAAATGAAGCTATGAAAGCCGGTGTCCAGGCAGCATGCAGAGTCCCGGGTGTCGTCAAGATCACCGCTGGAAACTACGGTGGAAACCTCGGTCCCTTTAAGTTCCACTTAAAGGACTGCATCTAACTTTTTTTACGTATTTTCTATTTCAGCTGACGCAACTTCTTCAGAACCCGCGGTATTCTCCAAAGAACACTGAAGAATCGTCTTTTAATTGATTTGCAAAAAAGGAAGACCCTCAAAAATTGAGGGATCTTGAAACCGGAATGTTTACCGGCGTCTTAAAGCCATCACAATTCCACAAACGCCAAGTCCGGCAAGTATGCCGAGGAACGGGGCAGGAGTGGAGGTCGGTGTTGGAACAACCTTCTGGGACATTACAACGGTTCTCTCAACGGTCTGACCGGCCGAGAAGGAAATGGACTGGGACCAGTCATCATATCCAGTGTTCTGGAGAAGTACGGTGTGAGTGCCGGCTGAAATGTCGTTTAAATTCACCGGGGTAACTCCTCTGAACACATTGTCCACATACACATCAGCACCAGACGGATCTGATGAAATCTGAAGAGTTGCAGTCGTAATGACCGGAGTAACCGGGACAAGTGTCGCAGAAATCGTTCTGGTCTCGCCTGAACTCAATATGAATGACGTTGAGTAGGTGTTGTATCCATCAAGGGAGAAGAGAAGCGTGTGGGACGTTCCGGGCGTAAACGGACCCGCATTCAGATAGTTCGGATTGGATGCCGTAGAGTACTGGGTGTTTCCAACATAACTTCCGTCAATATAGACTGCGGCACCTGACGGATAGGAAGCGATCTGGACATAGGCATTCGCACTCGGCTGGAGACTTGCCGAAACCGATGTTGTCATACCGGTGTTGACGGCCACTGTGGTCGAATAAGAGGTGTACCCAGATTTCTTTACCGTGACCTGATAGGTTCCCGGGTTCAGACCGATCGTGAATGATGTATCCCCTTTGTAAACACCATTGATGTAAACATCCGCATTTGACGGGCTGGAGGAGACGGAAAGATAACCGTATGTCACGGACGGGTTCAGGGTTGCGGAGACCGACGTGGTCTGACCCGCATTCACCGTTGTCGAGCCGGACCATGAGTTATATCCTGACATCACCATATTAATACTGTGTTGACCGGCTGCAAGAGTAACCGTGAGCGGACTTACTCCTTTGTATACTCCATCAATGTAGACAATTGCACCCGAGGGGCTTGAGGAGACGGAAAGATAACCATTGGTAGGGATCGGAACTAATAGGGCATTGACCGTGACATAATCGCCTACCGTAAAGACAGAACCGGCATCATAATGATAATCATAATACCCGGGTTTCGAGACGGTGATGTAATGATCTACCGGGGTACCGGTCGTGTAGATGGTAAAAGTACCAGGCGTAGTAATGGTCTTCCCGGTGCCGGAATCGGTTGCTGTTGCTCCGGATGGAGAAGACGTTACATAAATGGCTGCCGTATCCGAACCTATCTCGATTGCCAAAGCAGGCAGACAAAGTAAGGAAAAGGCAGCCAATACTACTAATACAGTAAGAATAGACTGTTTCATAGATAATACAACGGAGTGATTACTAAAAAATCTTTGGTTAGAGATGAGATTTTGCGGGACAAAACAGCATAAGTGCATCATACCCGGTCATTCCTATCCTGACCCCTGATTTTTCTGCAGGCTCCGTCACTTCAGAGATCTTCCCTGCAAACAGCTCTTCGAGCGTTGATACGCCGGTGATCCTGACTGCCGGGATCCCGAGTTTGTCGAATGTCTTCATATCGAAAAATCCGCAGCCGATGAACCCTTTCGCCGTCGTGAGAAAAATCAGATTTGACGGCGGGACCGGCAGACAGAATCCCTCAAACTCCTTCCCGTTCACAACTCCTGCTACATGCCCCGGGCGGTCATACTGTAACTCCATACCTATCTATTGGCAATCACAACACTAAAACGATTCCAGAGAGAAATGAAACATATGATTCGCGAGATACGCAAATACGGGGACCCTGTACTCTTTCAGCAGGCAGAAACGGTTGAAAAAATCGGGGAAGAAGAACTCGACATACTGACAGACATGTGGGACACCATGACCAGCAACAAATGTGTCGGCCTTTCCGCTCCCCAGATCGGCGTTGCAAAACGCCTGTTCATCGTCAATGCAGGCGGTGTTGTGATCAAAGGGGCCAATCCCGAAATTCTCAAAGAGGGCGCACTCACTGAAGAAATGGAGGGGAGCCCCTGCATCCCCGGTATCCAGAGGCCTGTACGCCGGCCGGGAAAGATCACGTGCAGATATCTCGATGTTTCCGGCGAGATCATCGAAACAGAACTCAAAGGAGTAGCAGCCCGGGCTTTTCTCCATGAAAAGGACCACCATGACGGGATCCTCTTTCTCGACCGCCTGAAACCGATACAGAAACGGATGATCCAGAAATCCCTGGAAAAATAAGTGCGCCTGATCACTATGTCGCAAACCAAACCATGATAACTTTTGAGAGGGAATATCTGCTGATGAATCTTATTCCAACCCGCGAAGAAATACGTGAAGTCGCCGAGCAGATACGTCCGTCGATAGAGAAGATCGCAGTAAAAAAAGGCTGGGTCCTAAACGAAAACAAAGATGTGACTGATTCAACAATAGAAGGACTTGCGAGAAACAAACTCGTCTATGGAAAACGATTCTGTCCGTGCCGGAGACCTACCGGGGACGCCGAGGCCGATAAAATATACCTTTGTCCCTGCAGAGATTCTGCGGCAGATATCGAGGCGTTTGGTCACTGTCACTGCCACCTGTATTTCAAAAAACAATAGCGTTTCAGTATTATTTCACACACTCTTTTACAAAGATCATACTTCCATTCAGAATAGGAAGCAAGTGATTTATAGGAGAAACAGAAATGATTAACAGATGGATAGAAAAGTGTTTTTTGGGGTAATCATTGCCCTTCTTGTGGTGACTGCTGTTTTGACGGCAGGCTGTGTCAGCAATCAGTCAGAGAAAAAAACGTATATCGTAGGTATCGACGGTGACTACCCGCCGTATTCGTACGTGAATGAAAGCGGCAAATTCACCGGATTCGATGTAGAATCGATCCAGTGGATCGCAGAACAGGAAGGCTTCAATGTCGAGATCAAGGCGGTCGCCTGGGACGGAATCATTCCGGCACTTCTTGGAAACAAGATCGATATGGTCTACTCTGGTATGACCATCACACCGGCGCGTGCTGCCCAGGTGACCTTCTCCAAACCCTACTGGAGCGTTGATCAGGGTGTCGCCGTTAAGAACGGATCGGCCGTGACGATGGACCAGTTCAAGGCAGGAGACGTCACGATCGGTGTACAGAGAAGCTGCTCGGCGGACCAGTACATCCAGAGCGATGACTTCTATGGCCAGGCAAAGTACGACCAGATGGTAAAAGACGGAAAGATCAAACTCTATGAGAATATCTATCAACCCTATCTTTTTTAGAAGACGTGAGCACCCCCTTGCTTTTCCGCCTCCCTCTCCCCAAAAAACAGATTCACATAACCATTTCCCTAATTTTCCCCTCTATTTTCTAAAAAAATTCGAAAGCTTAC
>JAYFOG010000067.1:0-8960 GCA_034932965.1 Methanocorpusculum sp. | reverse complement strand
GTCCGGACCAGGCAATATCCTGGATTGATGAAAAACCCTTCGAGCCTCAGAAAGTGGTGATTGAATATTGACGGACAAAACTGATTTCCTGAATGGCAATGTTGCCTGCGCAGAAGGAGCTTTGGCTGCCGGATGCAGATTTTTTGCCGGCTACCCCATCACTCCGTCCACCGAGGTCGCCGAGCGTATGGCGGTCCGTCTGCCGAAAATCGGCGGGACCTTCATCCAGATGGAGGATGAACTGGCCAGCGCCGCCGCGATCATCGGAGGCTCATGGGCCGGCGCCCGGACGATGACCGCGACGTCGGGACCGGGTTTTTCCCTGATGATGGAAAATATCGGTTATGCCGCTTTCACGGAAACACCGATCGTGATCGTGAACGTCCAGCGCGGAGGGCCGTCCACCGGCCAGCCGACGATGGCCGCCCAGGGAGATATGCTTCAGTGCAGATACGGCTCGCACGGGGATTACAGCGTGATCGCCCTGTCTCCGTCTTCTGTTCAGGAAATGTATGATCTGACGGTCAAAGCGTTCAATCTTGCCGACCGATTCAGGACCCCGGTGTTTGTGATGACGGATGAGACCATCGGCCATATGCGGGAAAAGATCACTTTGCACAGCGATGTCGAGATCGTGCCCCGCCGCGAGCTGAAAGAGGGCGAACTTCCTTGTGCCCCGGACGAGAACGGCGTTCCCGGATTTGCCACCTTCGGTATGGGTCACAATGTCCACATCACCGGACTGACCCATAATGATAAAGGATATCCGGCTACCGACTCTGCGGAGGTCCACGAAAAACTGGTCCGCCGGCAGGTGCGAAAGATCGAGGACTTCAGAAATGAGATCGCTGATGTCGACATCATCAACCCGGACGCAGAGCTGGTCTTTATCTCGTATGGTGCGCCGACAAGAACTGTCCGTCAGCTTCTTCATGATGTTCCGGATACCTACGGCCATCTGAATCTGCGGATCGTCTGGCCGTTCCCCGATGAGTCGCTGCTCGCATTCAAAAATGCGAAAGCATTCATCATCCCCGAGATGAACCTTGGGCAGATCGCAAAAGAGGTCCGCCAGTACACCAACATCCCGATCGTCGCCGTCCCGAAACTCGGCGGTGCCCTCCATACGACGAAAGAACTGCTTAAAGCAGCGGAGATCGCAAAAACTGTGAAAAAACCCGTGACCGAGGTGTGCTTATGAATCTGGAAGACTGGTACCGTCAGGACCGGTTGCCCCATATCTACTGCGCGGGATGCGGCAATGGGACGGTCATCAACTGCACGCTAAGAGCAGTCGAGGCGCTCGACTACAAGCAGGAGGAGACGACGTTTATCTCCGGGATCGGCTGTTCGTCCCGTGCTGCGGGATACACCTCGTCTGATTCGCTGCATACGACCCATGGCCGGGCGCTTGCCTTTGCCACGGGTCTGAAACTTGTCAAGCCGCGTCAGCATGTGATCATATTTACTGGGGACGGGGATTGTTCGGCGATCGGCGGGAACCACTTCATCCATGCATGCAGGAGAAACATCGATATCACCGTGATCTGTATGAACAACAACATCTACGGCATGACCGGCGGTCAGGGAAGCCCCTGCACGCCATACGGCGCAATCAGCACGACCACCCCGTACGGTATGCAGGAACAGGCATTCGATCTCTGCAGGGTGGCCGAAGCTTCCGGTGCGAACTATGTTGCACGCTGGACCGCGTTCCACGTAAAAGAACTCACCGAGGCGATCCGCGCCGGACTCGAGACACCGGGTCTTTCATTCATCGAGGTCATGACCCAGTGCCCCACCTCGTTCGGCAGCAAAAACAAGATGCGCCAGGTGACCCAGATGATCGACATGTTCCGGGAAAATGCCGTGCTGAAAGTCAAAGCCGACCGTGATGCGGCCAAAGGCATCGCGCTCCCGCCTGAAAAGTTCGTTGTCGGTCAGTTTGTCCGCAGAAACAATCCCCCTCTCGGCGTGGAGGCGGCGAAATGAAATCGGAGATCAGATTCTCCGGTCTCGGCGGACAGGGGATCATTACGGCTGCAGTCATTCTTGGAAGAGCGGCCGCCCTGTACGGGGGTAAATATGTTGTTCAGACCCAGAGTTACGGTCCTGAGGCCCGCGGCGGCGCCTCTGCCTCCGCGGTGATCATCTCAGATGATCCGATCCATTATCCTAAGGTCACGGATCCGGATGTATATGCCATTATGTCCCAGGAGGCATACAATAAATACGGCTCAAATGTGAACAAGGATGCCGTCATGCTCATCGACCCCGGGTATGTGACCAGCCGGCCGGCATGCAGATATTATGAGGTTCCGGCAACGGCAGAAGCAAAATCCCAGCTGGGAAAAACGGTGTTTGCCAACGTGATCATGCTCGGGGGGATCCTCGAAGCGACCGGGATCGTGTCCTACGATGCGCTTGAACACGCCGTTCTCGACAGTGTCCCAAAAGGCACTGAGGAAAACAATAAACGGGCGCTTGCGATCGGGCAGGAACTCGTCAGGAGTCAGATATGAAATTCCGTGAATATGAAGCAAAACAGATCTTCCGGGAAGCAGGTATCCCGGTGCCAAAAAGCGTTCTGATCACAACCGCCGAAGAGGCAAAACCGGCTCTGCAGAAGGTTGCAGAAAAGGTCGTTCTCAAAGCCCAGGTCGATGTCGGCGGAAGAGGAAAAGCCGGCGGCATCCTCCCGGCTGTGTCCGAAAACATCTCAGCCGTTGCCGGCGAGCTGTTCGGCAAGACGATCAAAGGACTTCCCGTTGAAAAGATCCTGATAGAAGAGGCGCTCGAGATCTCGCATGAATATTATCTGAGCATCACCATCGACCGGGCAAAAAAGATGCCGCTGATCCTCTTCTCCAGCGAAGGGGGTGTCGAGATCGAGACACTCGCAAAGGAACGGCCCGAAGCGCTCCGCCGCGTGTATGTGGACCCGTCCTTTGTCACGCTTCCCGACTTCATCGTTCGAAACGTGATCGGGGCGGCGCCCAAAGAGCTCGGAAAAATAGTCCGGGATCTCTATACCGTTTTTCAAACAAAAGACGCCGTTCTTGCGGAGATCAACCCATTGGTTATGACGCCGGACGGCATTTTTGCAGCAGACGGAAAGATCATTCTGGATGACAACTCACTGACCCGCCAGGGCATCTCCGAAAACCGGGACCTCACTTCCCGTGAGGCCGAAGCCGAAAAACACGGCTTCTCATATGTCGAGCTGGACGGAGATATCGGCGTGATCGGAAACGGAGCGGGCCTCACCATGGCGACCCTCGATATCATCGCCCATTATCACGGCAAAGCCGCGAACTTCCTGGATGTCGGCGGCGGAGCCGCTTCGGACCGGGTCATGTATGCGGTCAGGCTGGTTGCATCCATGCCGGGCGTAAAAGTGATCGTGGTCAACCTCCTCGGCGGGATCACCCGCTGTGACGAGGTCGCCAAAGGGATAATCGATGCAGGCGTCCCGCAGCCGGTGATCGTCCGGATCGCCGGCACAAACGAAGAGGAAGGCCGCCGGCTCCTTCAGGAGTGCGGATACGTCATGTCCGACACGATGGATGCGGCGATTCGTGAGGCAGTGGAGGCAGTACAATGATCTATGCAGGAAAGAACACCGGCATCCTTGTTCAGGGAGCGACCGGATCTCAGGGAAAGTTCCACATCAATCTGATGAACGCCTATGCAAAACAGGTGGGCGGCACCGGCGTTGTTGCGGGCATGACTCCGGGAAAAGCCGGGCAGGATGTCTTCGGCGTTCCGGTCTACAACTCGGTCGTGGACGCTCTGGATGAACATGAGATCCAAGCATCAGTCATATTCGTTCCGGCAACCGGATGCGGCGACGCGATTATGGAAGCTGCCGATGCACGCATCCCGACGGTCGTCACGATCACCGAACATGTCCCGGTACATGATATCATGCGGGCGCTGGCCTATGCAAAGTCCCGCGGGACCCGGGTCATCGGCCCCAACTGTCCGGGCATGCTTGTTCCGGATGAATGCAAACTGGGCATCATCCCGGCAAACCTCTGTAAAAAAGGTGATGTCGGCGTTGTTTCCCGGAGCGGGACCCTGACATACCAGGTCATTGCCGAACTCACCTCAGCCGGTCTTGGCCAGTCCGGGATCATAGGCATCGGCGGAGACGCCGTTATAGGTCAGACCTTCTCCGAAGTTGTGGACGAGTTCCATGCGGACGGGCGGACCAAAACCGTTGTGCTGATCGGCGAAGTGGGCGGCAGTCTGGAGATCGACGGTGCACGCCGTGCGCTGGATCTCGGCATGCCGATCGTCTCGTATATCGCCGGCGTTTCAGCGCCGAAAGAAAAACGCATGGGTCATGCCGGCGCGATCGTCGAAGGGGGCGAAGGAGATGCTGCATCAAAGATCGAACGTCTGCGTGCGCTTGACATCCCAGTTGCAACACGCCCGTCAGAGATCCCGGCACTCATCAGGAGCTTGTGATGAATGATAAGAACAGAAATCTTCTATTAGCCGCGGACAATCTGGCAAAAACGGTGAACGCACTTGCCGTCATCTCATTTCTCCCAAAAGAGGAGGATGTCGTCATTGATACGCCAACCGTTTATGTTGCCGATATCCAGCCTGAGATCCTGCGTGATCACAGTATGCTGGCACTCGTGGATTACTGTTCCAATCAGATCGTCGATGCGGTCCTTCAGTATAAGATCCTGACCAAAGCAGACTGCGGAACTGTCGTTGCCGCTTTCCCGTATGCCATCCTCATCTATGATGTGGGAAGTCAGGAGAACTCCTTCTCGGTAGGTGACTATGCCCACATCGTCGAACCGGAAGCTTTGCATGCCGTGCTGATGCTCGCGCTCGAACTTGCCCATGACGGCCGGGAAGGCAGATCAGTGGGAACTGCATTCATCGTGGGAGACATCGATGAACTGAAACGCTGGTCCCACCAGGGCGTCCTGAATCCGTATGAAGGTCATCCAAAAGAGGTCCGCGATATAAAGATCCGGGAAAACTGGGAAAGCGTCAAGGAGTTTGCCCAGCTTGACGGAGTGTTCATCATCGATAAAGAGGGGATCATCGCCGCCTCCGGCCGATACCTCGATGCCGACAGCCGTGATGCAAACCTGCAAAGCGGCCTTGGCGGCAGACATCTTGCCACCGCCGCGATCACCAAAGTCGTACATGCGGTAGGGATAGTGGTCTCCGAGTCAGGCGGCGTCATCCGCGTTTTCGTCGGCGGCAAGTCCGTTGCCCAGATCCGCACAGACGTCAGACTGGTACTGTAAACCGGCACGGTCGTTTCAGCCTGCAGGGACCGCGGGTTTCCCGAAGATCCGCAATGATGCAAAATTTTCTGATTTGCAATGCAATCTTTTTTATATTCAAACATCAGATTATTCTGAAGTGATTCAAAAATGAAGAGAAATATCAGTATCACACATCTTTCTCAGACTCCAATGGAAAAGCAGAAAGTTGAACTCGTCGAACGCAAATGCATCGGTCACCCCGACAGTATTGCAGACGGGGTCGCCGAAGCGATTTCCCGGGCACTTTGCAGAGAATATATGGAAGAGTGCGATGGTGCTGTCCTTCACCACAACACCGATCAGGGAGAAGTCGTCGCAGGCGAGTCCAGACCGCAGTTTGGCGGCGGCAAGATCATCAAACCGATCTACTTCCTCCTTACTGGAAGAGCTACCCGTCAGTTCGGCGACAAAGTATTCGCAACCGACGCCATCGCCGTAGAAGCGGCGCGCGCTTATCTGAGACAGACCATCCCCACGTTCAATATGGAGACCGACGTCATCGTCGACTGCCGTATGGGGACCGGTTCTACCGATCTGCGTGATGTGTTCCACACAAAGAAAGGCCACACAGCAGTTCCGCGTGCCAACGACACCTCATTTGGCGTCGGTCATGCTCCCTTCTCCCAGGTCGAGCAGATCATCCTCGGCCTTGATGAATACATCGCCAATGAGTTCCGCCCGAAAAACCCGATGGTCGGCTACGATCTCAAACTCATGGGGCTCAGAGATATCAACACGATCACCATTACCGTCGCTTCCGCAATGGTCGACAGGTATTGTTCCGGGATCGACGAGTATGTCGAGATGAAAGAGAAGATGGCAGAATCCTTCACCCAGGTCGCCAGACAGTACACAGACAGAAAAGTCAAAGTTGAGATCAACACCGCAGATATCATCCGCAAAAAGACGACCTCGGTCTTCCTGACCGTGAACGGCACCTCCGCAGAGATGGGAGATGACGGATCGGTCGGACGCGGAAACCGCTGCAACGGACTGATCACGCCGAACAGACCGATGTCCATGGAAGCAACCTCCGGTAAAAACCCGATCAACCACATTGGTAAGATCTACAACCTGCTTTCCACGGAAATCGCACAGGAAGCATGCCAAAAAGTTGACGGCATCGAAGAGATGTATGTCAGACTCCTCTCCCAGATCGGTCACCCGATCGACTACCCGCACATCGCAAGTGTCCAGTGCATAACCAAACGCGGATACACATTCAAGGATTTCGCACCCGAAGTCGAGGAGATCGTCAACAAACGTCTGGAGAATATCACTGACATCACCAGACTCGTCATCGACGGAAAATTAAAGACCTTCTGAACCTATGGCAAAAATACGTCTGGCGATTCCAAATAAGGGCCGTATAGCAGAACCGATCAATGACCTGATGGATAAAGCAGGCATCCATATCAACATGACCGGTTCACGCCAGCTTATCGCAAAGACCATAGATCCGGAAATCGAGGTCCTGTTCGTCAGGCCGATCGATATCCCCGAATATGTGGCTAAAGGCGTTGCAGATCTGGGGATAACCGGGCTGGATATGGTTGCAGAACGCAGGGCCGACGTCGCCTGCCTTCTGGACCTCAACTTCGGCTCGGCCAAACTCGTGATCGCCGTACCTCAGGAATCCCCGATCACCTCGGTGGAGAAGATGAACGGGATAAAAATCGCCACCGAGTTTCCAAATATCTGTAAAGATTACTTTGCCGAAAGATCCATCGATGTGAACATCATCGAGGTCTCCGGGGCATGCGAAGCGGCACCCCACCTCGGCATAGCCGACGCCATCGCCGATCTGACCTCGTCAGGGACGACTCTCGAAGTCAACAAACTCAGGATCGTTGAAGAGATCCTCGCAAGCACGACCAACGTCATCGCCAACAAAACCTCGCTCTCAGAAAAACATGCAAAGATCGAAGAGATCCTGCTTGCCTTCGAGAGCGTGATCGCAGCAAAAGGTCAGTGCTATCTGATGCTGAATGTCAGACGGGAAAAACTTGAAGAGATCAAATCGCTGATCCCCGGGCTTGGAGGTCCTACCATTATGGATATCGCCGGCTCTGACTCCGTGGCTTTGCACGCCGTCGTATCAACCAACAAAGTGTATCAGCTGATCAATCAGCTGAAACGCGCCGGAGCACGGGATATCCTTGTTCTGGACATCATGAGGATGGTGAGATAAGATGCAAGTTTTCCCGGCGGTCGATATCCTCTCCGGGAACTGTGTGCAGCTTGTCGGCGGAGACCGTCTGACAGCAACGGTATACGGATCCCCGATGGATAATGCACGCCGCTGGATCTCTGAAGGTGCATCCAATCTCCATGTCGTGAATCTGGATGGAGCATTTACCGCGAGCACCACTAATGCGGCGATGATCCGCGAAGTGGTCGAGAGAACCGACGTCTTCGTTCAGGTCGGCGGAGGTATTCGCAGTCTTGAAGATGCCCGCGGATGGCTGAACTGCGGGGTCTCCCGGATCATCCTCAGCACATTCGCGACTCAGGATCCCTCCGTCATCCGGACGCTAAGTCAGGAGTTCGGCAGTGAACGCATAATGGCAGGTGTTGACGCACGAAACGGCGAGATCGCCGTTTCCGGATGGCAGGAACTGGCAGGCGACTTTATCGGATGGGCGGAAAGATTTGAGGGACTGGGTGCAGGTTCTCTTCTCTTCACGAATGTTGATGTGGAGGGAAAACAGTCGGGGATCGATCGCGCCCCGGTCCAAAAACTCCTGGACGCCGTCAGTATCCCGGTGATCATCGCCGGCGGCGTGACATCATCACAGGATGTCCGCTGTCTCAAAGAGCTGGGAGCAGCCGGCTGCGTTCTTGGTTCTGCCCTGTACAGCGGAAAGATCACCTTGAAAGAGGCACTGGAGGCAGCAGTATGAGATCAGTTGAAAAAAGCAGAGAGACAAAAGAGACCGCCGTGCGGGTCGTTTTCGATCCGGACACGCCCGGAACCGTCGTTATATCGACCGGGATCGGATTTATGGACCACATGCTGAACGCTTTTGCCCGCCACGGCGGCTTTTCGCTGACCGTTGAGGCAAAAGGGGACCTTGAGGTCGACTGTCATCACACGATCGAGGATATAGGGATCGTCCTTGGAACGGCCGTCAAAGAATCTATTGGTGACGGGCGCGGCATCCGTCGGTTCGCCCATGCGATCATCCCCATGGACGAATCACGCGCCACCGCAGCGCTCGACATCTCCGGCAGAGGATATCTCGTAATGGAGGGCTCCTTCACCGGCATCTCGACAGGAAGTATCCCAAACGATCTGTTCGAACACTTCTTCTACAGTCTCTGTAATAACGCAGGCATCACTGCTCATCTGATCTTCTCCGGCGTGAACGATCACCACAAATGCGAGGCGGTCTTTAAGGCTTTCGGCATAGCTCTGGGGAAAGCTCTGTCAGTCAGGCCTGGAGATACCGCGGTTCCAAGTACAAAAGGAACCCTCTGACTTTTTTTAAGAAATACTCTCTTAAGTGAAAATCGGGAGGCTTCAAAGGAAACCGCCCGTGTAAAATAATCAAGCCTGGGCTTGTTTTATGCACGGGAATCTTAGACCCGCACACCACACAAAATCTGGTTATTCTTTTGTGGCGAGGTCGATGTCCTCTGCCTTAATGGTCTTTCTGC
>JAYFOG010000066.1:0-12260 GCA_034932965.1 Methanocorpusculum sp. | reverse complement strand
GGAGAGATGCACGATTCAGAGAGAGCGAAATGAGATGGTGATAGAAGAGTTTGGGGGTCAGAGTGCCCTGTATCCGAAGGGGAAGGTGATTTACACATGATTGCGTTACACGTTTGAGACAATACGTATTTGTCAAGACTTATGCACTGGTTTTCGCCTTTTTTAATGGTAAAGAGACCATATTTTGGCACTTTACTTGGATATAAAGGTGCCGGATGTCAAGAAAAATAAGGGTGAAAAATTAGCGAACTACTGGATAAGCATCCGGCAGATGTGCGGGGCCATGAGACCGACAAAACCGATGATCCCGGTGAATGCAAGACATGCCGATGCGGCAAAACTGACGATCAGAAGGCCGGAGATCCTAAACCTCTGGACATTGATGCCGAGATTTTTCGCAACGTCATCGCCGCTGGAGAGGGTATTGAGATCCCAGGCCCGCCGTTCGACAAGGAGAAAACAGATGAGAACGATCGGGAGCAAGATCGCGATCGCCTGCCAGGTCGCACCCCACATCCCCCCCATGAGCCAGGTGACGATATCGCGGAGCGCGTCATCGTTCGAGACGTATTTCAGACCGAGCAGGCCTGCCTGGAAGAGATAGCCGATAACCACGCCGGCGAGGATCATGATCGCCTGGGAGGTGTGTTTCGATCTGGAGATGAGATACACAAGCACGACGCTCATTAATCCGAAGATGAAGGCTGAGAAGATGAGAAGAACGGATTTTACCGAGAAGGTGATACCGGCAAGCAGGATGGTTCCGGCAAAGACCGAGCCGAAGATCGCCGGACCAAGCACGATGATCAGTGCAGCTCCAAACGATGAGGCCGAGGAAAGACCGAGGGTGAACGGGCTGACAAGCGGATTTCTCAAAAGGCCCTGCATCACGGCGCCTGCCGTCGCCAGGGCAACTCCTGCAAGGATCGCGAGAAGGATCCTTGGAAGACGGTAGTTCATGACGATGAGGTCGGCCATGCCATCGTCGGGGGAGGCAATGCTTCCCGGGAAAAGAGCGTGACCGAACACCGCGAGAACGTCCCCCGGCGGGATGTACACCGAGCCGATGCCTATCGCAAAAATCGAGAGGAGAAGAAGGATAATGAAAAGCGTGACCAGAACGAGCAGTTTACGTTTCTGAATTGTATGATAGAGACGTGTCGTTTTGGTGTTACTACTATCTCCATTCTTCATAACTAAGTAATAATTGGTTTTTCATTTTAAAGAAGATGCCGGGTTTATGATTTGAAAAAAGGGTATGGGCTGTTTAGCCGCGGATATCTTCACGGCAGTTCAAGCGAGTCGCCGGGCTGCATGATCTCGACATGCATGACGGTCGTCAGTTCGACTGCCCGCCTGAAGGCAGCCATATCCTGCTCGATCTCCGGATAGGTGTTCACATGCATAGGAATGATCGTCTTCGCCCCGACCCATTCCGCGGAGATCATACACTCCTCCGGTCCCATCGTATAGCGGCCGCCTGCCGGCAGGATCGCGATGTCCGGATGATAGAGCTCTCTCAGCAGTTTCATGTCGGAAAAAAGCCCGGTATCTCCGGCATAATAGATCACGTGCCCGTCCATCTCGACAATAAAACCGCAGGCCTGACCCATGTAGAGACTTGTTCCGTCCGGCTGACGGATGGATGAGGAGTGCAGGGCAGGCACCATACGGACCGTGATGCCTTCGTATTCCACCGTCCCGCCGATGTTCATCCCGATCGTTTGAACACCGAGAGATTTCAGATACCCGGACAGTTCATGGACCGCGGCCGTTGTGGAAAACCGTTCGGGCAACGCCCCGATATGATCGGCATGGGCGTGGGACAGCAGCGTGAGATCGGCATCGACGGACGCGGGGTCTTCAATCGGCATCGGATCGAACAAAAGTTTCTTCGAGCCTTCGATGATAAAACAGGAGTGCCCGGCGTATCTGATATGCATGTGTAGATAATAGCGTTTCAAAAATAAAAAAATAGGGTCAGTTGAGTTCGGTCAGATCCGTCGACTCGGCAACATCAATCGACTCGCCGAGCGTATCTTCCTGCAGACCGGATGTCATCTTTTCCGTCAGATCGCGGTCTTCCATAACATCTTTTATCCTTTCCAGGTAGGGATCGAGCGTCGTATCCTCTTTCTGCTCGATAACATGCCGGTATTCACGCAGAGTGGTCGGCGAGATGCCGAGCTCTTCAGAGATCTCTTTCATCGTCATCTCAGTGCTCATCAGGGTCTTCATCTGTTCCTGATCGAACGGCATATTGAAGTCCAGATCGCGGAAGAGTTTCAGCTGGACCCTGGCACGTGCCACGGTCTTTGAAAGTTTCTCATCGCCAAGTTCCCTGGCGATCTCGGTGTCGTTTTTGCCTGAGTAAAATGAGGTGATCAGACGCGCGAGCTGGATTGGTTCAAGTTTTGTCTTGAAAAAACCGCGTTCCTGGATTTCCCGCATGATCAGAGCGATTTCCCGTTCTACTGCATCCTGATCGCGAAGTGTGCCGTGCAGTGTTTTCATTGGCTCGACTATCTTCGTTTTCTGCGTCAGATTGGAAAATAACTGCATCAAATCCTTCTGTCTCTTTTTTGGTGCCATATTTAGTATCCCTCCGTATTGACTATCCCTTCAACATGTATCTGCATCCATATAATGATTATGGATTGATACAGGAAATCGCGAGCCGAAAAAGGATGATGGAAATTATTAATACGACCGGAAACTGTATGATATTCCGCTTTCCAAAATGACATGAGCCGGTCATGCCCCCTCTGGATAAGAAGCGGGAAAATACCGTATAAACTAATACGCCCGGGATGAAAATAACATAAGAGCAGTTTCATGCGGTATCATTACACTAATAACACCCTGTATGTGAGGGGAGCATTTCATGCCGTCAGCACCGGGGTCGACGGCGGCGTTAGGCAGGTCTCCACCCTGCTCAATCACACCGTTTCGAAAGACTTCGATCATAACGACCCCCTCGAATTTATCCGCGGTCTGCTTGCGGACGCAAACTATGCAGACGATGCGTTCGGTCTTCTCACCGCGGTGTCCATGAAACATCTGTGTGTCCTTCAGTATGACTACATCTCCGTATTCGTAACGGCAGGCGTCTCCAATCCAAACCCGGATCCGACGAGGCCGCATACGATAAATGTCATTGTCACCTCAAACGAGGGCTTCTCCACTGCGGCCCTCCTTGAAACGATCATCACCGTGACCGAGGCAAAAGCCCATGCACTCCGGCTTCTGGGCCGGGATTTTACCGGCACGACCTCGGACGCGGTGATCACCGCATCAGAAGGAGAGGCTGTCCATACGTATGCAGGGACCTTTACCGAGCCGGGAAAACGGATCTATGCCGCGGTTCTTCACGGGGTCATGGAAGCGGTCAAACGTCATGAAGGAACGATTCAAGTGACCGGACCAAGCTACTTCATTTACTCCAGATATAACGGCCACGGCTGGTTTGAATGGAAAAAGAAGGACTGTCCCTATTATCCCTGTCACTTTCCCGGTCAGTCCTGCGACTTTTGCTACTGCCCGTTTTACCCCTGTCATGACGAGTCCCTCGGCGAATGGATCGACAGTTCATCGTCCGGTCAGAAGGTCTGGGCCTGTACAGACTGCCTGCTTCTGCACAAACCGCATGTTGCCGCCTATCTGAAAGATCATCCGGATGCGGACCTGGATGAGCTGAAGAGAATAGACGGACCGACCGCCGAATAATTACCGCACATACTTTTTTCGGGTTTTGAATCTTTCAGACCGGTAGACACGTGCCCTGACCAGGGTTTTGGATCGAACGTTAATAATAAAAAAAGTGAGGGCAGATCCTGCAGAGGGTTTAGACCCAGCCGCGGATTTTCATACCTTCAACTACGCGTGCAACGGCAACCACGTATGCTGCCTGACGCATGTTGATCTTGTATTCTTTGGATGCTTTCAGGACATTGTGGTACGACTGGGTCATAGCTGCATCGAGTTTTGCATAGACATCGTCGAGAGTCCAGTAGTGCATATACATATTCTGCACCATTTCGTAGTAGGAGACCGTGACACCGCCTGCATTACACAGGAAATCGGGGATGACATGGACGCCGTTCTTATAGAGGATCGCATCTCCTTCAGGAGTGGTCGGACCGTTGGCAAGTTCACAGATGACTTTTGCCTTTACGGTCGGCGCGACCTTCTCATTGATCGCTCCCTCATCGGGTGCTGCGGCGATGATGATGTCTACCGGAAGGGCCATGACTTCGTCGTTGGTAAGGGTCTTGAGACCTTTGAAGCCGGTGACGGATTTTGTCTTTGCCTTGTGCCCGGAGACTGCAGTGATGTCAAGTCCGTTTGCATCGTAGATACCGCCTTTCGAATCGGTCACTGCGACAACTTTGGAACCGAACATCTCCTGGACGAGTGTTGCTGCAAAGGAACCGGCATTGCCGAATCCGAGGATAGCGACGGATGCCTTCTTCAGATCGAGATTGAGCTCTTTTGCCGCTTCACGGAGGGTGTACAGACCGCCTTTTGCCGTTGCGTCGCCGCGTCCGAGGGAACCTCCGACGATGAGCGGTTTGCCGGTCAGAAGACCAAACTGGTTTTTGCCGTTAATAACGGAGTACTCATCCATCATCCATGCCATGATCTGACCATCCGTATATACGTCCGGTGCCGGAACATCGGTGTCGGGACCAAGGTTCTTCCAGATCGCACGGATATAGCCGCGGGAGAGGCGCTCAAGTTCACCCTTGGACATCGCCTTGGGGTTGCAGATGATACCGCCTTTTCCTCCGCCGAGCGGAAGGTTCAGCACTGCACACTTCCAGGTCATCCATGCTGAAAGAGCACGGACTGTATCGATCGTCTCTTCAGGGTGATACCGGATCCCTCCCTTATAGGGGCCGAGTGCATTGTTGTACTGCACACGGAATCCCTGGAAAACCCGGGTGGTCCCGTCGTCCATCTTGACGGGGATAGATACCTGAATCTGTCTCTGCGGCTGCATGAGGATATCAACAACGCCCTGATCGAGCTTGAGGATCTTTGCACAATCCATAAGCTGCTGTTGGGCCATTTCAAACGGGTTTACCTTCGACATGGTTTGTTTCCTGCCAATCGCACGGAACTTGGGAGTTCAACTGCGTTGTGACAATTAATGTTGGGATTTTCCCATATAAAACATATCGTGTTATTTCCGATTCAGGCCGATATTCTCAAGGCATTTCTAAAAATACTTTATAATTGCCGGGATTTTTATTTCAGGCTTTGAGCGGGGTATTTGTATGTTACGTGTTAGCATGGCTCCATAGATTCCGGCCGAAATGAGAGAGAAGAGAACAAAAAACGCGCATAAAAAATGGGTTAGGAATATTTATACCAGCGGCCTTTTTCGTCAAATGCTCCCTCCTCTTCTTCCCGGGGCGCATGGGAGGAAAGATCGAGAAGACTGCGTTTGTAGAAGCACGCTTTGTAGGATACGAAGACCGGCAGAAATAGTAAGCAGCAGGCGGCAAGGGAGATGGCCCCGGATGAGAGGATCTCCGGCGCTGTGAACAGAGCAAGAAGTTCGGCCTGGGACAAGGCCAGGATCTCGGCTTCCGTCATTCCTGCAAGCGGCATGAGCGCATCGGACGCCAGGACCGACCATACGCCGGAGAAAATGAAAAAGGCCGCAAAGATCAGCGCGATATTAAAGAGATAGAATGCTGTAATCTGGATAGAACCCATAGCTACCCGGAATGCGCTGTCTTTGAGCGCCCGAAACGGCGAAAGATTATGTACGATTGCTGAGATGTCTGCAAAGTAGAAGAAAAAGACCAGAGGCACGATCAGGAATATGCTGAAATACATCGCGATATCCAGGGATATTCCCACCATAAGCAGGATATATGTCAGCGTGTTGGAAAGTACAAACCCGATCAGCAGCACGAGGACATTTGTGATCAGGCAGCGGAAATAGCCGTAAGCCGCGTATTTTCGAAAATCTGCCGCGGCGAACGCGCCGCCGATGATGAGCCCGTAGGTGCCTGCAAGAAAAGCCGGCAGCAGGATAAGCATGGCAGCGCCTGTCGCGAATCCTGCGGTCGCGCCGAAGAGCATGAAGACGTAATACGTCAAAAGGACGGCGAATGCTGCGAAAAGCCCCGGTATCCAGACAAGCGGTTTTTTACCCAGCAGGCCTAATGCCTCGGTGAGTGATTTCAGCGCCATCTCTACCGGTCCCTGGGCATCGCGACAAACTCGCGGAGCTGCAGATCGAAAAATCCTGCTGTGTGGGCCGGTTTGATCACGACGACCGTGTCCGCCCCTTCGATCGTCCCACCGATCGCGATGACCTCATCTGACAGAGGGATCGCTCCCTGATCAGCTGCGATCAGAACACATTCCACGGCGACCTTCATGCCGATACCAACGATCCGTCTGAATGCTTCTGCGATGGCTTCGGTTCTGCTGCTGCCGCCAAGCTTCGGGTTCCTTGAGATCGCCCGTTCCAGTCCGGAAAGAGCGTGTGTGCCGCAGACGATCGTTACACCTGCTCTCCTGAGTTCCTCCGCGAGGGCGGGATCGAACTCCCAGACGCCGAGTGTGGAAAAACCTACGGCGTGGGTGACGATCACGAGACGAAGGCCGGTCCCCTGTATCGCCTCAAACAATGTCCTCGCGGTGCAGCCTTCTGAGCTTGCAGCAACGATCGTTGTAAGTCCAAGCTCCTTTGCACGCTGCACGGCGATCTCTGCACAGTCCCGGGTGTTTTCTCTGCCGGGCTTCGTAAAATAGGTGATGGTTTTTTCGATGCGCATTTTTTACTCCCGTCTGATCGTAAAATCATTGAAATCGGTCATTACATAACCACTGCACTTCACGTCCCTTATGATGGCCCGGGGACATGAGTATGCCATGGCAAGGAACTTTTCTATAATAACCTCCTCGCCGGTGACAAGGACCCTGACCCGGCCGTCGGACAGATTCTCCACTTCGCCGCAGAGACCCAGATTTAACCCTGCATTCCTGACGCAGGCACGAAAGCCGACTTTTTGTACTCTTCCGGAAAAGAGGATCTCCATTGTCTGTTTCATGTTCATCTGACCTGGTTAGTATCTAAGTTTGTCATTTGATGTTTAATAACTCGTTTGTACAACAAAAACCCTCTTCATCTAAAAGCACAAACATTACTAGTCAATCATGCTCGATATCAAATTCGTCAGAGCCCACCCTGAGATCGTTCTGGCAGATCTGGAAAAACGCCAGGATGCCGAGAAACTTCTCTGGGTCGATACGGTTCTTGAACAGGATAAACTTTTCCGCGAACTCACAGTAAAAAACAATGAACTTCGCGCCAGAAGAAATCAGATAGCAAAAGAGATCAATACTTTCAAAAAAGAGGGAAAGGACCCGGCTCCCCTTTTTGCCGAAGCTAAGGCTCTTCCCGGCCTGATAAAACAAAATGACGAGATCATGGAAAAGGCGACCGAGCAGGTAAGATATTACCTGATGCGTCTGCCGAATATCCTGCACGAAAGCGTTCCCTACGGCAAAGATGATACGGAAAACGTCGTTGTAAAGAAAGTAGGAACACCAAGAACCCTGGATTTCGAACTGAAGAATCACGGGGAACTCGCCGCGGAAAACGGCTGGGCAGACTTTGAACGGGCAACGAAAACGAGCGGAGCCGGGTTCTATTTCCTGAAAGGCAATCTCGCTCTTCTTGACCTCGCTCTGCAGAGATTCGCTCTGGACACGATCATTGCCAAAGGTTACACGCCAATCATCCCGCCGTACATGATGAACAGAAAATCCTACGAAGAGGTCACCGATCTCGGCGATTTCGAGAAGGTCATGTACAAAATCGAGGGTGACGATGCCTACCTCATCGCCACCGCCGAACACCCCATGGCGGCCATGTACCAGGACGAGATCTTCGAAGAGAAGGATCTCCCTCTCAAGATGGTGGGTATCTCACCCTGTTTCCGGCGTGAGATCGGGGCTCACGGTCTCGATTCCCGCGGTCTCTTCCGTGTCCATCAGTTCACCAAGATCGAACAGTTCATCTACTGTATGCCTGAGAAGTCCTGGGAAATGCACGAGGAACTTCTGGCAAACTCTGAAGAGCTGTTTACAAAACTCGGTCTTCCCTACCGGGTCGTGAACATCTGTACCGGCGATATCGGGACCGTTGCTGCGAAAAAATACGATATGGAAGCATGGATGCCGCGGGACAACGAGTACCGCGAAGTCGTCTCCTGCTCCAACTGCACGGCATATCAGTCGGTCAGACTCAATATCCGTGTCCGCGATGCGCATGATTTCGAGTCAAAACAGTGGCTCCACACCCTCAATTCTACAGCAGTCGCCACCTCCCGCGCTCTGCGCTGTATTCTGGAAAACTATCAGACAGAAGACGGTCACGTCGAGATCCCCAAGGTCCTCCGTCCGTATATGAACGGTCTGGAGTATCTCTAACCTCTTTTTTTTGCTCTGTCCAATCGATATGTCGATTCGTTGGGCAGAATGGTGTTGATTGAAGAACCCGTTTTTGGTGTGCAGGGTGAGCCGTCAAGCGAGGGTCGTAGACCCGAGTCGGAGAGCAAACCGAAGGGTTGCGACCAAGTCGATAGACTTGCGAGAAAGTTTTCGAAGGAAACTTGCGAGTGTGCGGGTTGGACATGCAGTCAACGATCTTTCTCTTTTTCGTGTTTAGGTGTGCTTTTCGATTTCGTGTACTGGATTCTTTTGGATGGTACCACTCATCACACGAAATTCACGAAAAACACACAAAAACACGAAAAAGAAAGAATCAGCTGGGTGGATATGCAGATAGTACCCTCCCCCGTCCCCCAACACCAAAAATCACGAAAATCAACGAAATTCACGAAAAGGGGGACAGGGGCGGAGGGTTGATTGGTTGGTTGATCTATCGACCTGCATCAACGGGGTGATTTTTATTAGGATGGGCCGATAAAATAACAGGTAATGCTCTATTATAAAGACGAATCCTATGCAATCTTCGGTGCTATTTTTGAAGTGTACAAAACCCTGGGAAACACGTTCATCGAATCATTTTATCAGAAAGCTCTGGAGCATGAATTTACCCTGAGAAACATCCCCTTTATCCCGCACAAACGTATCCCTGCAGTGTACAAAGGTCAGGAGATCGGGTATTATACCCCGGATTTTGTCTGTTATGATCGAATCATTGTTGAGCTGAAGTCACGAGATAATACCACAGATGAAGAACAAAAACAGGTGATAAACTATCTCAATCTCGGGAAATACGACCTGGGAATCTTAGTGAATTTTGGCACATATCCAAAGGTGTACGTGCAAAGGATCGTCCGAAAGGGAGCGTCACTTACTTCTGTGGAGGAAGAGGAACCGCCATATTATTTTGAGTGAAGGAAAATCCTTTCATCTACCCCTATATGTGAGGGAGTATAGCCAATATTTATCTTGAAAGAAAAATAATATTCCCAAATGATGATAAAATTATGATTTCTGTAGATTATAATGTCGGGGAATAAGCTAATATGAAATTATTTAATAATCTGCTGGATAGAGATCTTCGTGGAGTAAAGGAAGAAGATTTACTTTCCACGGTGAAAAAGCAACGAAATACTTGTTTTATTTGTATAATAATACTCACACTGCTACTTGTATTACTCTTGGTATTTTTCCAAGTACAAACCGCTGTGTATAATGAACAACTTGACAACTATTTTACCACTCAATATCAGGAAGTCTACTATCCCAAAGGTGAAGAGAATATTAATCTTATAATCAATGAGACCAGAAATATTACCGACCCAATAGATAAACTCACAGCAATAGCAGACTGGGAAATAGATGGATTCGTTAATTTCCTCCAATATCAGAGATGGAATACATCATATAATCACACCCGGAAATTAGGAAGTAATTATCTGTATGACGACGAGGGGCGAATTAGAGCAGAGAGTGGTCCTTACCAGAATGATCCCTATTGGATAGCTTATCATAAAATTGGAGCATGCGGGGAACTTGGAGCATTATTTGCGTATGTGGCTAATCAATCAGGATTTGAGACAAGATTAGTCTTTACTATATATGCCGATTTATCGAATAACCATGCATGGGTGGAAGTAAAAGTCAACGATGAATGGATGTATTTTGATCCAACGGTTTACTGGGATAATCACAATAATAAATGGAATCTTACTTCTACAGATAAATGTTACGGATCTTTGGATGAACAAAAGGTATGGGAAGCCAAAGTATTGGGAATTTATGATACGGAAAACTGTCAGGATATCTGCAAGGAACGATATGAAAATGTGGACCAGATTAAATGGTGGGAGATAAATACATACCTTGGAAGGATATTCATAGAGTCACATATAGTAGAGCCAATCCAAAATATCATCAAACAGAATTTTAATTAACGTAGATGGAAGTATAAAATGACAATTATTAATCCTTTCAAAGATATTGAAGTTTCACTCGAAGATTATATGAAAATCGCATGGACTGATATTCTTAAACACATAGATGAAGATTCCAAAGCAGGAACACTTCATTACTACAATCACCTCTTTATGAAACTAGGTGAGGATAAACAAACAGAAGGTGATTTAAAATCGGCTAAAATATTCTATCTTTTTAGAGACATCACATCCTATCTTCTGAATAAGCCATCAAACCCCCAACAACCATTTGTACCATTAGCCCAGATGGGGACTTGGAGCACGCCTTTACCTGATGATTTTACGGAGGCAGATTTGAAAATCTTTGAATCGATCCTCCCAGAAATAGATGATATATTCTTGCGCTCCAGAATTGCTGACACTCTCTGGTTACGTGGGAAACCAAGAAACATAGATATCGCCCTTTGTGCAATAGATGCTTACATCAAATACCCATTGAACTCTGAAAGATTCATAATTGAAGATAGTTTGAATGCGTGGGAACGTGCTCTTTACCTTTCTAAAATTCTAAAAAATATCGGAAAGGAGCGATTTGAACAAATAATCAACACCTGTTTTGATATATTTCTATTACCCGACTCAAAGAATTCCGGATTTCTGTTGAGATTAGCAGAAATGTTAAGAGTTAGTGTCAAGGATATTCCTAAAGAGAGACGACTGATTATTGCTGAAAAATTAGAACAGAATGCCAATGATCAATTACTTTTGCATATTGTCGGGAACCTCTATGAAGAGGCAACATACTGGTATAATGTGGCTGGCAAAAAAGGTAAAATCCCACAAATATATTCAGACCATGTTGCCAGAATTGAATCTTTCGTGAATGATGCTTTGGAGAAAGATACCCCAAACGTAGCGAATATTAATTCAAATCTTGAAACGGCAATACAGACACTTCGCAAAATTCCCACGGAAAATAGAGATGAATTTGATGTAGATAAGCGATTAATGAACCTTCGTTCTCAAAAAAACGAATCCGATAAAATACTTCTGAAAAATATGACAATGATTAGTTCTGAACCGATTAATATCGAAGATTTAGTCATTGAGAGCATCGAAAAAATTACCGGAAAATCTATTTATGATGCTTTAGTAGCATTGAGTTTAATTCAACCACCAATAAAAGAAGCGAATATTCGAAAAGAAAGTATTGAACTACTAAAAAATCATCCACTTCAGTATATTTTCCCTAAAATTCAGGTAGATAAATCAGGGCATAAAATTACATCAACTCCACCAGTGGATTTATTAAATATAGATTCGGAAAAATGTGAAACATGGGTATTTGAGCAAATGTTGAGTCAGTATAGATGGAATATTGGTCTGATCGCTCAGGGATGTATATTTCCAGCCCTGCAGACATTCAATGCAGAACATCACATCACTGAAGCTACATTATTTGATTTAGTTCATCATTCATCAATTGTTCCTCCAGATAGAGAAGAAATTTGGGCAAAAGCTCTATATTACGGGTTTGAATATGATTTTTGTATCACCATACATCTCCTTACCACTCAACTAGAGAACCTTATTTGATTAATCTTACAGGAAAGAGGGAAATTGACTACTACGGTTGATAGTGATGGCATTGAAACAGAAAATGCCTTGGGCTCACTAATCACAAATAACAAAGATGTCTTGGTTGAAGTTTTTGGTGAGGATATGTCCTAATCCCCCGCCAATTTTTACCTAGGTCCCCGCCTCAATACCAAACGCCTCACAGATCCTCTTCTGATCCGCCGTCAACTCCGAATAGAGACTCTTCCTCCTCCCCGACAGCGTAATCGTCATCAGAATCTTCATCTC
>JAYFOG010000065.1:0-18557 GCA_034932965.1 Methanocorpusculum sp. | reverse complement strand
CTGCGGATATCATCCCACATCTGCTGCATGGCAGCATTGTTGACGAAGTGCAGGTCATCACCCTCAACGAAGGTTCCGGTGCCGGAGAGTTCGTAGGTCATCAGCTGGCGCTGACCCATCGGGATACCGCCAAGGTGGCAGTGTTCAGGGTCATACATGGAGATTCCACGTGCAGCTTCGATCTTCTTGTTGGCTGCCATGAACTCCTTCTTACGGGGAGACTGCTGGACGCCGTTGAATTTATAGAACTCTGCGGTGGTGGCTTCAACGTCCTGTTTTGGGAACTTCTGCTTGAGTGCATCAAGGAAGAGTTTCTGGGTCTTTTCTACTTTTGCCATATTACTCAGGCCTCCTTGGGCATGAATCCGTATTTTGTACGGAGGGCGTGGATACGCTGAACGTATGCAACATATTCACTGTCAGAACGGAATGGGGTTCCGACAAGGGAGTGGAACATCGGGGTGTTCGCTTTGAGCCAGGCTGCGTCCATCGGTTTGCCGACAGCAACTTTGCGGTCAAGAGGGAGAGCAACCTGATCTTTAACGTATTTTACAACGCCGTCGTTGTCGAGGATACATCTCTGTACTGCATCGAACATCATACCGTTCTCTGCGAGACGGAGTGAGTGTCCATGCACGGTTGCACCGCGGATACCAACAGTTGCCGGGTCAAAAAGACTGCTCTCGACAAGTTCGCGTGCGTATCCTTCAAGGTCACGCTCACGGCACTCGACGATCTGACGGCCGGAGAGAGTTCCCGGATCGATACCACGGTAGCGGTACATCTCGAGATAGGTTCTCTGGTACGGCTGGCAGGGTGCGTTCAGCATAGAGTCAGCGAACTGAATGTATCTGACACGGTCACCGGCTTTTGCGCCTTCGGTCGGCTGAACGAGTTTACGGATCGGGCAGTCCGGCTCTCCCTGCTCTGCGAGTGGGGGGTGGGCTGACGGGTATGCCTGTCCTGGTGCACGGTGTCCCATGATAAGGACAAGGTCCTCATCGGTAATATTACGAATCTTATCGAGCTTTACGTTCGGGTTCATCTGATTGCGACGAACTTCCGCGACGCGGGAGGTTCCCGGCCCGTATTGTGGTGTATATGCCATTTTTATGTTCCTTCGTAGTTGTTTTTGTTCATCCGCAGACAAAATCCGACCGCTTATCGGCCGGATATTGTCAGCTTCTGCTATACGGATATTAAGTTATGCAACTTTTGCAATTGCCTGGATCGGGCGTGCAAATTCTTCGATCTTACCGAAGGTCTCACCATAGATCTTGGCGGTTCCTTCAGGAGAGAACATCTGAGTGCCTGCATCAAGTGCACATGCTGCAACTGCACAAGGCATTGCGACACCTGCTGCGTGGCGGGTAACGACGTGGTTTCCGTTGAAGATACCTGGTCCTCCTCCACCGTAGATGGAGTGGCTGAAGAAGGAGAAACCAACACCTGCTCCCATAACTCTTCCAAAGTCGGATCCCGGAAGTCCGGTTTCGTGTTCAAGAAGGTCGTTGAAGTAAAGTAACGTGGAGGATGCAGCCTGTGCCATTCTTCCAGCTCCTGCATTGACCATGGTTGCCGCGAGAGTTCCGGCAGATGCATAGGCGTTCCAGAGCATCGGGTCTTTGGTCTCGTAGGGCTTGAAGTAGCCGCCGGGGTTTCCTGCAGTCTGCGTGATGACTTTGTCTTCAATTGCACGCTCGACTAAGGACTGAACAACAGTACCGACAGTACCGGTCTCGCCGTTTGCCTTAACAATATCGTAGACGATGTTGTTGGCGTTGAGACCCTGGTAGGCAAAGAGTAAGAGCTGTGCACGCTCGAATGGGCCGATTGCGTTACCCATCTCGAACTGACCTGCATGCTCGAAGGTGGATGCGAGAGCTGCACCCTGCATTGCGTTTCTGTGGGTCATCATTACAGTCTGGTTTGCCGGAATGTTACGAAGTGCATATCCAAGGGATTCGTTGTTCTGGGGGATGGACATGATCATAGAACATGCTCCGCCTGCGAGATCCATGGTGACTGGGTAGGTACCGAATGCTGCTGCCTTGACAGTGTTTGCGTTGAACATGTCAACGTTGAACTGCTCGACGACTGCATAGGTGGTGGCTGCTGCCACGGAGGTCAGAGCTGCATCGTAAGTTGCTGATGCAATAATACGTGCCGAGGGGACTTTGACAAGCAGAAGTTTGCCGCCGTTGAAGCGTTTGATCTCCGTGTCGTCACCGGTTTCAACAGAGACGTACTCTTTGATCTTTGCTTCGATAGCATCGATATTTCCAAGGATATCAAGGTCAAGTTCGCGTCCGAGGATCTGCTGGTGCTTGCCGAGTTTACCCGATTTCAGACCTTCCTGCATGCCGCCGAGGTTGACTGCAACGGAACGTTTCGTGTCGTCAATGATCTTCTTGACGGCCGGGTTCACAAGCGGGCTGATCCGCTCAAGGGATATATTACTCCGTAAGAGTTTGCCATAGTCATCATATAAATCGATGACATCCTTGTATTTTGCCATAATGTTTACCTGTTTTTAGTTCATGCAAATCGCATGCTTTTTACCGAACGGAGTTTTATTTAATGGGACAAAATCTGTTCCAAGGAGATTGGACAGACTTATTTTACTAATGCAATTAATTAACACGAAATGCGCTTAATTAATATATTAGTAACAAAATAATCTCCAGTTCTCCATATTTGTTTTTTGTTAAATGATTTATATGTTGCTTTATTAGTCAAACATACTCTATTATGAGCATTTCATTAAAGAGCGAATACACACCCTCATAAAATCAAATCTGATAAATTTATATTGAACAAAGTGATACGATTAATAACAGAAATATTACAATATGGCTGGTTCCGAATTATAGGGCCCATATTCTGGTCTTGTATTCGTGGACAAAAATCATGCGGCCGGCGTAGATGATTCTATAAATAGAATATGTCACGTCCCCTCTCGACTTCATGCTGTCCATGTGATTTTTTGCCTAAAAAAAGTATATTTCTGGTTATGCTGGAATAATTCCAGCTATTTTTATCGATTTTTGTCAAGTGGTCCTGTGCTGATTATGCGGATGAATTAGAGAGAATATGCTCTCAGATATCTGATATCCGGTTATTTGTCACTATCCTTCCTGCAGGAAATATGTGTGGTATTATGCGCTTTCGGCTCATTTGTGGTGTTCATAGCCCCACCGCGCCGTGAACGACGGATTGTATCCTATATTTCCGGATAAGATATTAGCGGTTTCTTCGAAGCATCTCCAGTCACTTGATTATCAGCGTCCTCATTGAATTCAGGATCGCGATGACGGCCACACCCACATCTGCAAACACGGCTTCCCACATATTTGCAACGCCAAGTGAAGCAAGGATCAGGACGAAAAATTTTACCCCCAGAGCGAACATGATATTCTGGAAAACGATCTTCATTGTCCTGCGCGAGATGACGATCGCAGATATGATTTTCAGAGGATCGTCATCCATCAGGATTATGTCAGCTGCTTCAATTGCCGCCTCGGATCCAAGAGATCCCATCGCGATCCCGAGATCGGCACGTCTAAGGGCCGGAGCATCATTGATCCCGTCCCCCACGAAGGCCGCAGTGCTGCCTGCCTTTTGCTCAGACAGAATTTTCTCCATGACTGAAACCTTGTCTTGAGGGAGGAGGGATGCATAATACTCTTGGATATCCAGCTCGCCGGCAATCGTGGCTGCTGCGGACGGCGAATCTCCAGTAAGCATGACAACGCGCCGGATACCAAGCTTTTTCAATCCGGCTACTGCAGAAACAGCATTGGATTTCACCGTATCGGCGATCACTATCCAGCCGGCATACCTTCCGTCAACAGCAGCGTGGATCCTGTGTTCTGACAGCGAATTCTTTTCAGGAGCTATTCCCAGTTTCTGCATTAGTCCGGCGTTTCCTACTGCTATCCAGCGGCCAAGATACCGTGCAGTAACCCCATAACCAGCATGATTGGACACATCCGTCACATTCAGCCCGACGGTCTGCTGATATGCCGCCCGAAGTGAAACGGCGATCGGATGACTGCTGTAGGCTTCTGCATGTGCGGCATATGCCAGCAGTTCGCTCTCCGACATCCCGATCGGGTGAATTTCTGTTACGGAAAAAATACCACTGGTAAGTGTACCTGTTTTATCAAAAACAATCGTGTCTGTTTTTGACAGAGCCTCCAGATAATTTCCTCCTTTTATCAGTATTCCGGATCGCGATGCTCCTCCGATCGCGCCAAAAAAACTGAGCGGGATCGATATGACAAGGGCACACGGACAGGAAACCACAAGGAAAATCAAGGCACGTTCGACCCAGATATAAAACGGCTCGGCAAAAATCAGCGGCGGTATCACTGCTAAAATTACTGCAGCGGCCACAACGGCAGGAGTATAATAACGGGAAAATTTCGTGATGAACTGCTCGGATTTTGCCTTTTTACCCGTTGCAGTCTCAACTAACTGAAGAATCCGGGTGACGGTTGATTCGCTCAGCGGCTTTGTTACCTGGACATGAAGAACTCCTCTGCCGTTGATACATCCGCTGATCACCTGATCGCCGGCATTAACCTCTCGGGGAAGTGATTCTCCGGTGAGCGACGCTGTATCCAGTTCTGAGGAACCCGCTATCACCACACCGTCGACAGGGATCCGGTCCCCTGCTTTGATCACAATATGGTCTCCGATCTGCAGTTTATCGGGATCGACTGCGATGACCCCCCCGTCACGCTCGATATATGCATGATCCGGACTGATATCCATCAGTTCAGCGATCGATCTGCGGGATTTTTCCACTGCATAACTCTGGAAAAGTTCGCCGACCTGATAGAAAAGCATCACGGCAACGGCCTCCGGATACTGGCCGAGGAAAAATGCCCCGATCGTCGCAACCGACATCAGAAAATTTTCGTCAAAAACATTACCGTGAAGAATATTCTTACCGGCACGCAGAAGCACATCGCCGCCTATCTCAAGATAAACGACAAGAAACAGCAAAAACTCGGCATACGGTGCGTACGGTATTGGAAAGACGCCGCTTGCCGAGAGTAATAAGGTTAAAGCAAAGAAAATCGAAGCTGCGATGATTCGTGTCAGGGATCGACGCTGTTTTTTATTCAGGGCAACAGACATAAAACTGCTTGTTTACTCCTTAATGAAACAGTCCGGCTCAATCCGTCTGCAGATTGCCACGGCAGCTATGAGGATTTCAGGCAGGCGGTCTTCATCTGCGTCCAGAACAAGCCTTTTTGTCATGAAACTGATATTCGCCTCATACACACCCTCAATTTTTCTTATCCTGTTTTCCATAACTGCCGCACAGTGTGCGCAGTCAAGATTTTCCAGTCTGAAACTCTTTTTCATAACAATCTCCACGTACATCTCCACATTGGATTTCTGGCGATATTAAGCAAAAAGTGACTCAGAGAACAGGTAGTTTCCCGTAGGAAACTGCACATGGGGATGAAATCAGCCTACTCCGGCAATGCGCTCATTATTTATAGATAAAACTCAAACCATGTGAACGATTCTCATGGACGTAGAACGCACGAGTAATTCATGCGGCATTCTATCTACGTTCCACGTTTTCTTTTTCTTCTTTAGATAGGAGAACCACCGTTACGTTCGCGTATCATGGTTCTCCGCTTGATCTGATACAAAGACCGTATGGTGTCGAAAACGCCCGAATCACCCAAAATTTGGTGAATCTCTATGTTAGGCATCAGTGACCCGTGGGTATGGATGACATACCTCATCTGCTTGATAGCGCTGCTATTTTGCGGAATCTACGGATACATAAATTGGAACAAGGACAGTGATGATGATGACGGTCAGCACTGAGCTAACGATCGTTATCGTCGCATTTTATCTCGTGATGATTATAGGTATCGGCTATTACGGATATAAACGAACAAAAAAAGTAGAAGACTACATGGTTGCCGGAAGAAACACACATCCGGTTATTATCGCTCTATCTTATGGGGCCACCTTCATCAGCACATCCGCCATTATTGGTTTTGGCGGGACTTCTGCCCAATACGGTATGAGTCTGATGTGGCTGACCGTATTGTGTATCGTGGTCGGTGTGATAATTGCGTTCATCTTCATGGGAAAACGGATCAGACGGATCGGCAAAGATCTGGGAGCCCTGACCTATCCCGAACTCCTCGGAAAGATGTATGGATCGAAGAAGATCATCTATGCAACCGGTCTGATCTTCGTCGCAGCAATGCCCCTGTATACTGCAGCAGTACTGATAGGCGGGGCGCGTTTCATTGAAACGACGCTCGGAATCCCGTATATGACTGCTCTGCTCGGTTTTGCCGGCGTTGTGGCCTTATATGTCATCATCGGCGGTCTGATGGCCGTTATGTATACGGATGCAGTTCAGGGAGCGATCATGCTTATTGGTATGGGCGTTCTGCTTGTCCTGACGTATGTCTGTCTTGGCGGAGTGACAGCCGCGAACAGCGCTCTCGAGTCGATGAGTGATTTAATTCCAGGCACGCTTTCTTCTATGGGAATGACCGGCTGGACTTCAATGCCGGAGTTTGGATCCCCTATCTGGATGACGGTCGTGACAACTCTTGTTCTGGGTGTCGGCGTGGGAGTTCTGGCCCAACCGCAGCTTGCCGTAAGATTCATGACGGCAAAAGACGGCAAATCACTGAACCGTGCAATCCCGATAGGTGCTCTCTTCATTGTGATGATGACCGGAGTCGCGTTCACCGTCGGACCTCTGACGAACGTGTATTTTATGGATACTCTCGGAATGCTCGCGATCGATGCAGCCGGCGGGAATGCGGACTCGATCATTCCGCTGTACATAAACTCGGCAATGCCGGAACTTTTTGTTATCATCTTCATGCTGACGCTCCTTTCGGCAGCCATGTCAACACTCTCATCCCTTCTGCATACGATGGGGACCACGCTTGGCGGGGATATCTTTGCAAGGATGAAAGGCATTCGCTACTCTATCAGGGCAAATCAGATCGGTATCATAGTCATGATGATCGTCAGTATCATTCTCGCTGTAATGATGCCGGGCAGTATCATTGCGCGGGCAACCGCGATGTTCATGGGTCTGTGCACCGTAGCCCTTCTGCCTGCTTTCGTTCATGGAATCACCTCAAAGACCCCCTCCTATCTCGCCGCAAAATGGAGTATGACTCTAGGTGCCGGAGGCTGGCTTGTCTGGGCGGTCTTCTGTCACACGGCCGAGTCAAAGATGCTTGGCATATGCAATGCTCTGTTCGGGGTAGATTCTCTGGTCAGTTCACCCTGGTGTTATCTTGATCCCCTTGTCGTGGGAGTGATGCTTTCAGTCACGGTGCTCCTTGTCCTGATCCCTCTGGACAAACATAAGATAACACATGAGGATCAGATGAGACTGATATAACTCCTCTCTTTTTTATCATAGGTTTTTTTGCTGAAAGCGATAGCCCTCTTAAGAAAAACACTCTGATACCGAGCGGGACGGGTCATATCAAATTAAAAAAAGAAAGGATCAGGCGTTGCCGATCCAGTAAGCTACTTTGTCAGGGTTTGCCTCAATCCATGCCTTTGCGGCATCCTTCTCGGACATTCCGCCTGCGATCGCATTCATCACCGAGGTGATGTCGGCCGTCGTCCATTCGAATCTGCTCAGGATCCCATGCGCCTTCGGATCATCGGTCTTCAGATCAAGACGTGCAAGAGTCACGATGTCCTCAGCTCCGCCGTAGACACCCTTCGGATCCTCAAGGAACTTGAGATCATACCGGCTGAACTTCCAGTGCGGCGACCATCCGGTCACAACGATCCATTCATTTTTATTGATCGCTGAAGCGAGTTCAGCCGCCATACCAGCACTGCTGCTCGTCACCAGAGTGAAATCGAGATCATACTCGTTAATCGCCTGTTCGGTTCGGGACGTGATACCTGCTCCCGGCTCAATACCGACGATTCTCTTGTCAAACGAACCGGCAGCGCTGTTCAGATCTTCGATCGAATCGATCGTCACATATGACGGGACAACAAGACCGATGCGTGCCGCACCCTTGATGTTTTCATTCACATAATCGATTTTGTCGCCATAGGTATTCCAGTAGTTCTCATGAGTATACGGCAGCCATCCGGTCGTCGTAAAATCAACATCTCCTTTTGCAAGAGCCTGGAAGAGCGGGCCTGCATCGACCGCGACCAGCGTGACGTCGTAGCCTGCTTCTTCGAATACTTGTTTCATTACATTTGTACTGGCAATAGCGCAGTCCCAGGTAACATACCCGATGCTGATCTCTTTTGCTGGTTCAGACGGCTGGGACACACACCCCGCGGTGAAAAGAACGAGCAGTACGAGCAGCCCGGTGATTACGAATAGTGTTGTTTTCTTTTGATTCATAGACTTTCTCCATTAATGATTTTCCCAATAAAGGGGTGAATAATGCTTGAAGGATGCATGACTGCTCATGGCGGCCATGCACTCTCCATCGTGATTGACGGGGTTTCGTTTTTTATGCAGATACAGGAAACGCTGGGTCCTGTTACTTACTCCCGTATTTCGGGACAAGATTTTGTGTGATCCGGTCGAAGATGATTGCAAGGATAACGATCGCAAGACCTGCCTCGAATCCCATGCCGATATCTACACGCTGGATGCCGACAAGCACCTGATACCCAAGTCCGCCTGCTCCGATCATAGAGGCGATGACGGTCATCGAAAGGGCAAGCATGATACACTGATTGACCCCGGCCATGATCGTTGGAAGTGCAACCGGAAGCTGGACCTTGAACAGTTTTTGACTCGGCGTTGCTCCGAACGCATCAGCGACTTCGATCAGCTCGACCGGGACCTGCCGGATGCCAAGCGTCGTGAGACGTAAGGCAGGCGGCATTGCAAAGATCACCGTTGCGATGATCCCTGGAACACTGCCGAGACCGAAGAAGATCACTGCAGGGATCAGATACACAAAAGACGGCATCGTCTGCATGAAATCCAGAAACGGCCGAAGGATCGTGTTCAGCGTGTCGCTTCTCGCGGCTGCGATCCCGATGGGGATCGAAAGCGCGAGCGCGATCACGGTTGCGATGAGAACAAGGACCACAGTGAGCATCGAAAGCTCCCAGAGTCCAAGATCCCATATCAGCAAAAGACCAAGAGCCGTCAGAATCGTCATTTTAAGATCATGACGCGTAACGAACCAGACGATAACACCGGTAACTAGGATCAAAACCGGAGCAGGTATAGCAAGAAGGATATCCTCAAATCCGCTCACAAGGACGCGAAGACCTGTGCTTATCGCGTCAAGCAGCCATGAGAAGTACATCTCGATCCAGTCGACGATGATCTCAACAGCATCTCCGATAGGAAGTTTCGGCAATTCCATTATGCCTCACCTCCTTTTCTTGCGAGTGCGGCCAGAATGGATGCACGGGATACCAGACCGTGCATTCTCCCGTTCTCGTCCAGAACCGGAAGAGGGTGATTACTCTGGACGATCAGCGAGAGAATGTCGGGAAGCGCCGCATCGGGCGCAACGGTGGCAACATCGGTCCTCAGGATATCAGAAAGGGTTTTTCCCTCCTTAACTGCACTAACGGTATCCTCAAGCGTCACAAACCCCCGGAGATTCCGGTGACGGGTGATAACAAATATCATCGAGATATCATGCTCTTCCATCAGATGGAGAGCCACCCGCGGACCTGCGGTGCACTGGGCAACCGGTTCGGGCCGGCGCATGACGTCTTTTGCCGTGAGGACACGGGTCAGATCAACATCGGCGACGAACTTTTCGACGTATGCATTCTCCGGATTGGTCAGGATATCCTCCGGTGTGCCGATCTGGACGATTGCGCCGTCTTTCATCAGCGCGATGCGTGTGCCGAGCTTCAGTGCCTCGTCAAGATCATGGGTCACGAAGATGATCGTCTTGCCGAGTCTCTCCTGAAGTTCCAGCAGTTCATCCTGCATATCCCGGCGGATCAGCGGATCAAGAGCACTGAACGCTTCGTCCATTAACAGGACGTCAGGATCGCTGGTGAGTGCGCGGGCAAGACCTACACGCTGTTTCATGCCGCCAGAGAGTTCTGATGGCATACTTGCCCCGTAGCCTCCAAGACCGACCATCTCAAGGACCTCTTCGGCCCGCTGATTACGTTCAGCTTTGGGAATGCCCATTATCTCCAGACCGAATGCTGCGTTGTCCAGAATATTTCTCTGCGGAAGAAGTGCAAAGTTCTGGAAAATCATACCAAGTTTGTGTCGGCGGATATTGCGCAGTTCCTCATGATCTATGCCGACGATGTTCACACCGTCGATTTCGATCTCACCTTCAGTCGGATCAATAAGACGATTAATACAGCGAAGGAGCGTTGATTTTCCGCTCCCGGAAAGACCCATAAGAACAAAGGTCTCTCCCCGCATTACCTCGAATGAGACGTTATGCAAAGCAATAGTTGCTTTTGTCTCGTCGTAAACTTCCTTTTTCGACCGGCCGGAACGATGAAGTTTCAGGGCTTTCTCCGGGTCATGCCCAAAGACTTTGGTCAGATTCTGTACACGAATGACCGGCTCTGATTCAGGCGGATCTCCGCTGCATGCTATTTCAACTATAACGAAACCCTCCAACTTACTATTTGTAGTTAATCTTTGTTAAAATGACCTATTCTCAAAAAAACCCATTTTAAACGGGAATTTTGATTTTTAGCGCATTATGCGCTTCAATTGAAAATTCAAGCCAGTTATGTCCGCAAAACTAAAATTTAATCACATATTGCGAATAAATTTTGCTATAAATCTCAGATTAAGCTTAGATTTTTTTGAAAAATTATTCGGAATTCTGCCTCACAAAATTCTGACAAAAAGCCTCTGTGCGCGCGGCATTGCGCCCCTCGTCACCAGGCGGAATCAGGGAGCATCTGCAGGCAGAGAGGTGCATCTTCGGTTCAGCAAAATGACGGCTAGAAATATCAGTGCAACGCCGGTGATGTTGAAGAGCGTCATCTGTTCATGGAAGAGGAAGATCCCGATAAGCGTCGCCACCATCGGTTCGACAAACGCCATCACCGATGCTTTTCCTCCTTCCACATGCTTGAGACCTTTCGTGTACAGAAAGTAGGGAAGGACCGTACATCCTATACTGAGGATCAGAACATACGGCAGGATCCCGGGGTTTTCAGCAGAAAGCAGGATCATGCCGCCGACATCACAAAAAGGAAGGATGCCGATACCCGCAACCACAAACGTGTATGCAGTGATTGTGACCGGATGATATTTTTTGAGAGCCAGCCTGCCGAAGATCGTGTATAAGGCATACCCGAATCCTGATCCAAGTCCGATAAGGATGCCGATCTCCGTGATGCCGCTGACTCCGCCCCCGATTATCCCTGCGGTCAGAACACAGCCGCTGAACGCCAGAATAAGAGCAATGCCTTTTTGCCCCGTCATACGTTCATGAAATAAAAACAGCGACATCAGCATCACAAAAAAGGGCGCAGTATACAGCAGTATGGATGCCATCGAAAGAGTGAGATACTGGATCGAGGTAAAGTAGCAGATATTAAAAAACACCACACTCAGGAGTCCGGTTCCGATAAACAGCCAGATATCCTTCGGCGCTATCTTCAGCTTCTCCCGGTCCGTGAGCAGCAGAGCCGTCACCACGCAGAGAGCGGTGACCGCACAGCGTGCTGCGGTTATCTGAATTGATGTGAATCCTTCTGCCTGAAGTTCCCGCGTAAAAATACCGATCGTTCCCCAGCAGACCGCTGCAAGTATGATAAGAAAAGGAGCTAACCGGGTATCACTTAAACGCCGGGTTGTGAAGGTACTTGCAGATCCCATAGGGCAGAATCACCATTCTCAGAAAACACTGATCGTTCCTGAGGTATTGTCACCCAATCTACTTAAATGAAACAGAGAAGAGATACGAAACTGACTCAAATACCTGAAATCAGATAAAGGCAAAAAGGTATGAGGGGTGGATGAATTTGAGAGGGTTGGACTGAATAAAAGCTGGTGTGCATTTGGTCAGTGTGTAAAGAACATATTTTTACAGTTCTATCACTCCCTGAACACATTCTCAAAGATCATGTCCGAACCTGTCTCATTCAGACGCCGGCGTTCCTCGGGTTCCTCGGCATATGCAAGGACTGGAAGTGTCATATCAACACCCGGCGTGTGCCCAAACATCTTCTCAAGTTCGACCTGCTGGGCATGCATGAACAGAGCGTTTGGGATCTCGGCAGGGCAGAGTTCCTGACACTGCCCGCAGTTCACACAAGAGTCGGCAATGTGGGCAAATCTGATCAGATGAAACATGAAGTCGGGCGGCGTTTTTGTCTGGTCAATAAGATGGGGTTTTAACGTAGAGCATTCGACACAGTAACAAATCGGGCAGTTCTCGATACAGGCGCGGCAGGCAATACAGCGTGAAGAGTAATTCATGATTGCGGTGAGCCTTTCTCTTCCTTCATGCAGTGCATCAAACTGACTTTTCTGCGCCTTTTTGCCCATCTTGATCATGACGTTTTCGATTTTTCCGCGGATCTCCAGCCCTTTCGGGTCGGGAGCGCAGATGTCGATCGCGCCGGCACTGACTGCCCCGTCGAAGACGGATGCGCCCTTCGCGGAACATATCTCGACAAAGGTTGCTTTCCCTGCTTTTTCGCCGAACACACCCCAGTTTCCGCAGGCAAGATCCGCCTGACGGGGTATCTTGGTCTCACAGCGCTGACAGTTTTTCCGGCGGCCGAGTCCCTCCTCTTCGAGTTCGTCGATCTTGATGCCCTTGTGCTGACCGTCTTTGGTCATCACGATGAACTGTCCCTTGTCGATCTCTTCCTTGACGACATCATCCGGGTCGATGCCGTATTTTTCCGCGATCATTTCACGTGCGACTGATGGTGAAACGGAGCCTCCGCAGTTGAGGCCGATCGAGAGGACATTGTCCATATTGATCTGCTGACGTTTGGCCAGTTCATAGAGCGCCTTCGCGTCGCATCCTTTAACGGTGATCGCTACCTTAATGTCTTTTGCACCGTTCAGATATTTTTTGATCAGTTTCGGGAGAAGGAACGTACCGCAGTGCAGCGATCCGGCGCAGGAAGCGAGTTCTTCCGGATCAGTGATAAAGACCGGCAAAGGATCATAGACATCATATCCTTTTCTCACTGTCAGAACGACATCGACGATTTTCTGTTCCAAAGCGTACTTCAGAAGGGAAATAACTGCACCGCCGCACTCCCCTTTAATATCAGCGGATTTCGTCCATGCATAGAACATATCGCCTTTTTCTGACATATTCAGGCCTCCTGAACAAATACTCCTTCAGGTTTGGCGATCTGCTCATACGTGATGTTTCCAAATGCGGAGATCTCACTGGCGAGTGCTGCATATATCTCCTCCGGAGTGCCCGAGGGTATGCCGAGTCCCATCTTTCCGGCAAGTTCAGCTAGTACTTCCTGCAGGGATTTAACACCCTCTGGTGTGTTGGCTGCTCGTCTAAGCATCTGAATGCGTCCTTCCCAGTTTGTTACCGTCCCTTCACTTTCATGAAGTGCGGCGACCGGCAAAACGATGTCGGCGATTCCTAACAAAGAGGTCTCTGCAGAGGTCGCGACAATGGTCAGTTCCAAGCTGTCCAGCTTCTGGAGAAGGTCCGCGTAGATATCCTGTTCTGTCAACGGTGTTTCGGCGATGATGAATGCAGCTTTTACACTTTCCGGAAGATCAACGGGTCCTATGCCCATCAGAGAAGCACCCCGCCCGTTGTTTTTGTCGTACAATACTGCTGCCCTGATCCCGAGGCCCTCCGCGAGTTTTGCAGCGGCCGAATCATTTGCCATGTATACAACTGCCGGACGAACTGCGTTTTTCAGAAGCGCACTGAATCCGGGCCGCAGCTCTTTGTATTCATCCGTTATTTCGACTGTGTCTGCCTGAACCGCCGTGTAACTCTGAGGGCCGATGTAGAGAAGGCGTGCGCCGTTTTCTTTTGCCTGAATGATCCTGTTTCCTGTAAGCGGGAGAGCCTGCATCACGTTTCCGAGTGTCAGGATGACATCTGCATCCTTAAGTTCATCAAGTTTAACTGTCGGAGCCCCTGATCCGCCATTTATAATGCCTATTGCGGCGCCTAATGACTGAGCAAATTTCCAGACAAGATACTGTGTTTCATTGGTGATACGGGGAGAGGTGATGATAATAATTTCACCGGCGGCATACTTCTTAAGCTCAGCCGCTTTATCCATCACAGTTTCCCAGTCTGAATGCTCCCCTTTGATAAAAGGTTCTTCGATCCTTGCCTCACCAAGGACATCGGCTGCGTGAAGGCCGCGGGAACAGAGTTTGCCGGAGCATACGGGAGAACGGTGGGAGGGGGCAACACCCACAGTTTTTCCGTCACGGACAACGAGATTGAGTGCACAGCCGGTACCGCAATACGGGCATATGGTGGTCACATATTTCATCTGCATGATTTTACCATAAAAACGGTCAAATTTGTCAACATTTAATTGTAATGTTAACTAAACTCTTGATTTCTTTATTTTTGATTATTGGTGGTGGGTGTGTCAATCAAATAATGTGTACTGGCTGAATTGTATTGAAATATTAATTAACAACGCGCATGGTTGAGCATAAAAAAAATATGTGAATATCTTCCCGAAACTCACAGTTTACAGAGTTTACACTCCTGACTGCCGCAGGGAAGGTTGTCGATTTTCCACGTGAGCGCCCAGTATTTTATCGCTTTGATGATTTCCATCAGTTCGATCCCGGCAGGTGTCAGGGCATACTCGGATCGGACGGGAATCACCGATGCATCTACGGTATTCGTGATGATTCCTTCTGCTTCCAGCTCCTGCAGTCTCTCTGAAAGTATTTTTGGTGTGATTTCCGGGAGACTCCTTCGCAGTTCCGAGAATCGTCTGGTGTAATTCTCACCTTTGAAAAGTTCCAGAATTATCAGAAGTGTCCATTTTTTCGTCAGATATTTGACCGTAAGATTTACTGTGCACTGTGGATCCATAGTATTGTTATTGCTACTTTTCCGTATATACATTCGTATATATAATATACTAATTATTCAATTAATACAAATCTGAAAATAGATAAATTGTTACGAGTATCCAAATAACTAACCCTAATCCGCATCTATTTCCGGATATCTGATTCTTTATGTGTAAAAAGAGAATTTTGTCCGGTCTCTTATTTAGAGAAGGGGCGAAAGTTCGTGTGCAAGGTACTTCTGAAGTGCTTCGGCGATCGTGACCGGTTCGACGAGTTCATATACTGCGATATCGGCGGCTTTAAGTGCTGCACTTGCATTCACGCCGCTTTTTCCGGTGATGAGGACCGAAACGCCGTTGGATGCGAGAAGCTGAACGACTTTGGGGCCGACGCCGCTTTCCGCATCGGTGAAGGGGTTCTGGAATATTGAGGCGGTATTCGAGGAGAGATTGATCACCGCGAAGTAGGGAGCGCGGCCGAATCTCAGATCTGCAGGGGAGTCAAGCGACGTTCCTGTGGAGCTGATACAGACGATATGTGCCGGGTGTTCGTGCTCTTCGTGGTTTTCTCCGTCGCATGTATGGTCGTCGTGCGAGCAGGTACTTGTTCCCGCTGTGAGCGTACCGTTGGCAAACGCTTCTGCTGCACGGCCCAGATCGCCGGAAACGCCGAGGATGACTTTGATACCGTTCTCTTCGAAGAGGTCGATGGCACGCGGCCCCATGCCTCCGGCGATGACGATGTTCACACCTTCTGCGGCAAGCAGGCGCGGAAGTTTGCCCGGTTCGTGACCGGGGCTTTGCAAATCGGGAAGCCGGGTCATTTTACCCTCTTCGAAGTTGAACAATGCATAGCTCATACAGTGACCAAAGTGCTGGGAGACCAGACTTCCATCCTGTGCAATGGCAATTTTTTTGCTGTTTTCTGTCATAACTATAGTACACATATGCGCGAAATTATAAATACTTATCTGTTGGAGCAGATCCCTGTCCGCTTCTGGAGGCAGAGTATTCACTCAGAAATATCAGGCGATTCAGACAAGGTTTCGGGGATGTTGTCAATGATATCCTGAAGAGATGACGCTTTTTCCAGCATCCTCATAGTAGGAGAGTGAGGGGCGGCAAAGATGCCGGGCCAGAAGTATTCATCATATCCGCTCCGGTTTCGGAAGGCAAGTTTCGGTGTTTCCAGAGAGAATTGTGCGTCGATCCCGCGGGTATTGCCGCGTGCATCCAGTTTTATCCAGTGATCTTCGAGAAATACCGCATTGAAGCAGTGAACACAATATCCAAGGGATTCGTCGTCTGCGAGAGTCACGTGCTGAAAACAAAATCCCGCGGGTATGTTCTGTGACCGAAGGAGAGCTGCAAGGAGATTTGCTTTTGCATGGCAGATGCCGGTTTTGTGGAAAAGCACATCTGAAGCTTTTGCCGTGATGATGTCTGATCGTATATCGAATGAATGGGGGATCTCGTCTCTGACAAAGAGATAAGCGGCGCGGGCCTTTTCGACCTCTGAGGTTACATCAGAGAAAAGCTCACGCGCTTTTTTCTGTATGAGCGGGTGAGAGAAGTTGACATACGGATCTTCTGAAAGAAATCTGATAACTGTCATTTTACTGATTATGCAAAAATGAAAGGTTATGCCGACGTTGCCCGTCTCACGAGATCAAAGGCGACATCTCCGGCCTTCGTCATGATCGCTTCCGCACCTGGGATCACGCCGTCATGCATAAGGATCACGCCATTGCAGATCGTCGTCGAAACGGCAAGGCCGCTTGTTGCATACACTGCATTGGAATCCGTGCTGAAGGAAGGTACGTTCAGCGGGTTTCTGCCGACGAGGATCAGATCAGCAAGACGGCCGGGGGCGATCGCTCCTGCATTTAGACCGAGGGCCTTTGCGCCGTTGATGGATGCGATCTTGAGCGCATCAGCTGCCGTCATCACCGTCGGATCGTTCCAGAAGAACTTCTGGAGGATCGCCGCGGTTTTCATTTCGCTGAACATATCGAGAGCATTGTTCGAGGATGCCCCGTCAGTTCCAAGAGCCACGTTCACGCCGGCCGCCTTCATCTCCGGATAGGGAAGAGCACGGTTTCCGGCGAGTTTCATATTGCTAATCGGATTATGCACTGCGGTCACTCCCCTCTTTGCCAGAAGCGAAATATCGCCCGCATCCAGCCAGCAGCAGTGTGCCGCCACACACCGTTCAGAAAGAACACCGCAGTGATCCAGCCATGCCGGCGGTCTCATTCCGTGAGCGGCAACACAGTCGGTAACTTCCTGCTCGGTCTCGGAAAGATGTACATGCAGAGGAATGTTCTCCTTTTTTGCAAACTCCGCACACCAGGTCAGCCCCTCCTCGGAAACAGTGTACACCGCATGCGGCGAAACACCGGGCATGATCCGCGGATTGTTCATATTTCTGATATTTTTGACCGTCGACTCCATAACGCGTGCTTCCGACTCGAATTTTGCATGATCTCCGCCGTCGATCATGCAGTAGGAAAGGCATGCTCTGATCCCGGACTCGTCAACTGCACGGGCGACCTGCTCCATTTTAAAGTACATATCGTTGAAGGTCGTCGTCCCGGTCCGGATCATCTCCAGGCAGGCGAGTTTCGCTCCCCAGAAGATGTCGTCTTCGGTGAGGTGCGCCTCAGTAGGCCATATTTTGGTGGAGAGCCATTCGAAGAGCTGCATATCATCCGAATATCCGCGAAGCAGACCCATTGGTGAATGGGTGTGCATATTTATCATGCCGGGAAGTGCAGTTGCTCCGTCACCGTCGATGATGAACTCGGCATCGTGATCGATGATCTTTTCTCCTACCGCCCCGATCATTCCTGTGCCGTCGAGGTAGATCTCCTGTATTTTTCCATTCAGGCTGATGTTTCTGATGAGAACCGGGACCTGTTTTCCAAAGATGTCTGTGTCTGTCATGCGAGTTTTTCCACGATTTTTGTAATGATATCCGTTATCCGGTCGCCATTTCTCCGGGAGATGGCGACGATCTCGTCATAATCCGGGGCCGATGCTCCCCCAATGCCGTTAGCATAGTTGTCCACTGTGCAAAGAGCAGCGCAGGGGATCCCAAGCTCGTTTGCAAGGGTGAGTTCACTTGCAGCAGTCATACCCACCACATCGGTGTCCCGTGCAAAGAAGGTGATTTCCGCCCGTGTTTCGAATCGGGGGCCAAGCGTCTGAAAGTAGGTGCCGCCTCTCCCTTCCGGAACTATGCGGACGAGTTCTTCTCTCAGCCCTGCATCGATCGATGGAGGGGTGTGAAAGATGTCGTTTTTGTGCAGGCTGGGGATATCCCAGGGAGAGAAGAAGTCGTCAGGGATAACGATGCTTCCCGGCGGGAGCTCATCATGAATGCTTCCGGTAGAGCCGAAGATGATGAGCCAGTCGACGCCGAGAATTTTCATGGCCGCGAGATGGGCACGGTGATTGATCCGGTGAGGGGGCGTGTTGTGCTGATGACGGCTGATAAAAACGATCCGGCCGACATGGGCCAGGACCGGGCCGAAGGGTGTTGATACACGGAT
>JAYFOG010000064.1:0-4086 GCA_034932965.1 Methanocorpusculum sp. | reverse complement strand
GCATTTGCGGCAGGTCGTTGCGCGAACAGCGTTACGTGCGTTGCATTTCATGCAAACTTTAACATTAAGAAGTCTGGCTTCTGCTTCTGGGAATCTCATCTATGAATAACCCCGTATATTGAGTTCTAGTATGTATGCTCTTGTTCATATTAACGATTCCGTTCAGACCGTGCTGAAATATACCAGTCACGAAAGGCAATAAGGGCACGGGCGCGGTGAGATAGGGTGTTTTTTTCGTTCATGTCCATCTCGGCAAGGGTCCGTCCCTGAACGGAAAATATGGGGTCATACCCAAATCCGTCGGTTCCGCGTGGCGCGGCCGTGATCTCGCCGTCGACGCGCCCTTCGAATGTTTCGATGCCGCTTTCATCAATGTAGGCGATCGAGGTCGCAAAGTATGCACGGCGGCCGGCTGCGCCTTCCATGAGGCGCAGAATGCCGTTATTGCCAAGCGTATCCTGCACATAGGCTGCATACGGGCCGGGAAACCCGGACAGTTCTTCGATAAAGAGTCCGGTGTCGTCCACGATCAGCGGGATCTTCAGCGCAGCATATGCCTGTTCTGCTTTTGCCCTGGAGATCTCAGCAATGTCTTCTGCCTGCGGTTCGACGCAGTCAAAGGCGATATGCGCCACCTCCGCGATGCCGCTGAAGAATGCAGCGACCTCGGCAGCTTTGTTTTTGTTTCCGGTAACAACGGTTATCATAAGTATCTCCCTCGCAGTTCGATTTCATGCTCGCGCAAAATGACCTCGCGGGCTTGGGGAAACGCTGATGAGTAGCCGGCGATGAACGCATTTTTCAGCGACTCGAAATCTTCGGTAGTGCTTTCCAGGGTCTGGAAAAAAACATGGAGATCCACGCCGCGCTGTTCGATCTCGCCGGTTATCTGTGCGAGACCAAAGTCGATCAGATACACGCGGCCGTTGTGCCAGATCATGTTGGATGTTGTCAGATCGCCGTGGGCGATCCCTGCTTTATGCAGTTTTCCGACAGTGATCCCTGCGCCTTCTGCATACGTCGGATTGATGACGTATTTGAGCACGTCACCGTCGAGCTTTTCCATGACGATTGTGCGATCGGTCACGTCCCGGATAACGGGAACAGGAACGCCGGCGCGTCTTGCCGCGGCGATGGAACGCGCCTCGGCACGCGTGCGTTCGGTGATGAGGTGCCTGTCAAGCTGAGGGACCCGGTAGCCTTTGGTCATGCGTGTTTTTATCACGTCGGTTCCGGTAAGATCCGCGGCCGCCTCGGCGCCGCGCTCGGCAATTTCCGACTGACCGGGAGCAAAGAGACTGCCGGCATCCTGCCTCCAGGTCACTTCGACCTGATCCGACCGGTAACCCGGGTTTACGACGGAATCAGCGACTGGGATCGTGGAGCCGGCTTCGAGCATGATCTTGCCGGTGTATGCGATCATTGCCCCGTTGTCTCCCATATACGTTCGCGGGGGAGCCATGAACTTCGCTCCGCGTTCGGCACACATGATGCCAAGCATCTCCTGCAGGCGCGCATTTGCTCCCACGCCGCCGACCAGGATGACCTCATCCTTTCCGGTATGGGCAAGGGCGCGTTCGGTCACTTCCACGCACATGGCAAATGCCGTTTCCTGAAAACTGAAACAGACGTCTTCCATGGATGCTCCGCGCATGGTCGCTTCCTTTGCGGCGCTCATCAGACCTGAGAATGCAAGATCCATCCCTTTCACGGTATAGGGAAGAGGGATGTATGATCCGGTTTTCGCCAGATTTTCGATGATGGGGCCTCCGGGGTGGGGGAGGTCGTGACTTCGCGCAAACTTGTCGAGAGCATTGCCGAGTCCGATGTCAAGCGTTTCGCCGAAGATACGGTACTTCCCGTTCAGGAATCCGAGCACCTGGGTGTTTGCGCCGGAAGCATACAGCACGATCGGGTCTTCAAACTTCGTGTACCATCTGCCGATCTCGACATGGGCCACACAGTGATTCACTCCGATAAGCGGCACGCCGAGTTTCAGTGAAAGTGTACGCGCCGCGGTTGCTGCGATCCTGAGCGAGGGGCCAAGTCCCGGACCAATGGAAAATGCGACGGCATCGATCCTGCCTCCCGCCTCGTCCAGCGCTTTGCGTATTACGTCGGATGCGACCGAAGCGTGATGCTGGGCGGCCTCGCGCGGATGAATGCCGCCGGACGGCGGAACATACGGTGCGGAATGAAGACAGACCAGATCGTCTGCAAAAACAGCGGCACTGAAGTTCCATGCTGTCCCTTCAATGCCGAGAACCCTTTTTTCGGGCATAGATAACGTATTTTATTGCTTAAACTCGGTGTATCCGCACTTTCCGCAGGCAAACCGGTCTTGGTGTTCGCCCATGAAGACACCGGCTCCGCAGCGCGGGCATGCACGGCGGGAAGTGGTTGCTTTTCCTTTAGCATCAACGGTGTAAAGTTCGCTGCGTTTCGGGGTTGCTTTTACTACCTTCTTCGCTGCCATGTTTACTCCTCCTTTTCTGCCTTGGGCTGTCCGCGTGCAATCAGAAACGCGCGTTCAGTTGCTTTGAGTGCTTCCGGGGTGTCGTAGATACGGGCAACACCGGTCACGGCCTTTGTTCCAAAGCGTCCCTTCAGCGGGGAAAGGATCAGGTTGTCGATCGGGGTATTCTGCATCGCTGCGATCTTTGCACCGATGTCTGAGCGTGCAGGGGTAGCACCCTCATAACTTGCGGTGAATGCAAGTTCGTTACGGCTTAAAAGCTCGTTCCTGGTATTAGAGGTAATCTTGATCTCCATCGATATCCCACAATTATAGGAATGCAGTATATTTAATACTGGCGTCACAGACTGACAAAATAGGTCAGAAGTTTTTTCGCATTGGCACGCAGCTGCTTGTTCACTTCGCAGACAACGAGCCCTTCTTCCGGCTGACCGTATAATATGACCGCGCCGTCAGGCAGGATTTCTGTCAGCGGCAATACGGCGAGATCTTCTTCTCCGTCCACCATGACAACACAGGGGATCTTGTCCATTGCGACGCGGAGCGCGGCAATCAGCTCATCGGTGATCGTGCCTGCGGGGTTTGCCACATGCAGGATATGTCCCCTGATCTCCGGCATACGAAGATACGGTGAACGTTTGGTAAATCCGTCTATGACCCCTATCGAGGGAATGAGGCCTGCTGACAATGCGTTATGCGTCACCACATCCCCGACAGTACAGAAGATCTTTCCCTCGATGTAGGGAAGGACCATGGAAAAATCTGAAAAAACAGTACCGAACGGCTCTCTGAAGAGCCACCGGTTTTCTGGCGGGAGCGTGAGCATTTATCGTACCTTTAGTGCGTATCTGCCGTTATATTCGATGTTCATCTTTTCAGCGACATCAGAGTGGCGCGAATCGATGATGACCAGATAGCCGAACCATTCAGGCGTCAGGGCATTTCCCTGGCATTCGGGACAGACGGTTTTATCTGCTTCAAGGACTTTATGACAGTTTCGGCAGGCCAGGAGAACTTTTTTCTGTGTGGAACGTTTTGCTGCCATTACTTTGTCTCCTTTTCTGCCTTTTCTTTTCTCATGTCCTCGTCGATCCATTCCAGAGTTCCCAGTCCCGGCTGACGCATCGTCAGACCGATCTTCGATTCGCGGGGGTCCCGTTCGTTTAACGAAAGAGCGACGACACGCGCACGCAGTGTGTCGCCGACACCGATCGTTCTGCCGCTGTCTTTGCAGACCAGGCGTGAGTTCTTTTCATCGTAATCGATGTACTCATCAGAGATCTGGCTCATGTGGAGCATGGCGTCGATCGGACCGAGGGACACGAATGCCCCGAAGCTTGTCGTCTCGACGACGACTCCTTCGATGATTTCCTGAAGGGACAAGCGAAGCACTACAGATTCAAAGTCGACATCATAATAGACGCCTCCGTCACTGTAAATGATTTCTCCGTCACCGACACGGTTTACATCCGTGACCGCGATGAAAATACCCATCTCTTTGTCGACACTCCCTTCGAACTGTTCCTGCAGGACGTCAAGAATAACGGAGTTAAGATCTTCACCCATGCGTTCCGGGGGGACTCTGACTTTGTCATTGAGTTTCAGCTTAT
>JAYFOG010000063.1:0-11841 GCA_034932965.1 Methanocorpusculum sp. | reverse complement strand
TTCGTTCTTCTTCAACGCGGTCCGAAAGTGATCGATGAAGACAGCTTTCCGTTGAAGGTGTTTGTGACGCTGGCAAATACTGAACTTCGGAGGATTTTAGGGGAGATACGATGGGTTAGTCGGTTAAGATAGGGAGATTTTTCCTCTCTTTGTTCTCCGTTTTGGGTTTGCGGCGAGCTAAGGCTATTTTTGGTTCTGGCGGATCGAAGGGGGGGTTCTTGTTTGTTGTGCAGCGGGAGGGGTAGATGGATAGTTTTGTGTGGGGTTCGCTGAGGGGGGAGGGGGGATTTTAGCTGACTGTGATCTCGTCAGAGACGAGTTTTTCGGGATGAAAAGGAATATTAGTGAAGTACTGTCATCGGGAGCGTTCGGGCAAATCCTGTCGCCGCCCCAGCGGCTCAACTATAATTTTTAGATTATCCTCTTCTATCTTATTAGATGATATTGGAAATCAACACTTAGGATGATTAATATCAATATTTTGCGTCAGGAGGCGTTGAGCTGTAGATTCAAGTGTGAATCTCATTTCATATTTCCCCTTTGTCAATCTTGATGTTGATATATTCAATTCGAATATATTTACCTGATCACAGCCAGCGATAATGTTAAATTCATCTTTCAATATTACATTTACACGAGGTTTGGTTGTCACTCTTGAAATGAAGGAAGTATTCTCATCTTTAGAGACCAACTCAAACAGAACAGTGGCTCCAGGTGCATGATTAGTCACTCCGCTGAGACGAAGTGTGCCATCAAATATCGTGGGTTGGTTAAGTTCAAAAAATGGTTTTCTACAGTAAAATACGAGTTTTACATAAATATCATGTTCTGTTTTGTTGTCAATAAGATGACAGAGTTCTTCTGGAAAATTAACAGTGGTATTCTTATCCTTATCCAAAAAAATTGATGGTGTAAATGAACCATCTTCATGACGAAGTCCAATTTTCCACTCATCCGAATCAAATCTAGATAATTGAACCGTATCTCCTGACCTAATTATTGACATTTGAATAATAAGGAAATACATTATATCAGGAGTTAGAGTTTTAATAAGATCATAGGGAAAAACATAAACATAGGTATTATCCTCATATACGTCAACAAAAAATTGTGTTACAAGTGTATCTTTTGTACACAGCCAAAATGTGAGTCTACCTTGTTTGGTTATGGCAGTTCCCCTAACATATGTATGTCCTCCAAGAACTAGTTCATGGAAATTACTCGTCGCAGATAAATACGGTTTTTTAACAGAAACAGTACATGTATCATATCCATTAGATGCTTCTATCTCTTTGTCCTGCATTGGATAGGATGAAACGAGGAATGTGTATTTTCCTGTATCCAATCCCTTTATTTGCGAAGGATCAACAGCGACGCGCCATGTCCCATCCTTAAGCACAGGAATCTTGAGACTATAGTCTCCAGATTGTGTTAACGGAAGTAACTCCGCTTTTGGATAGGGAAATGCAGACAGTTGCATTTTATTGTTCAGAAGATAGAGATACACATAACTTGGTTCCAATTTTGTTGATGTCCCTTGGAAAATTACTGATTCTGTATAATAGATGGAGGATTTGTCTGAAATAATTGTAATATTTCCCTGATTGTTAGATTGTTTGACCGTTGGGTCCAAGAGGATATTGACTTGCTCAGTTACATCTTGGCATACATGGTAGACTAAGTTTGTAGTATCTTTAAATGGATATATTGTGTGATTTTTCTTCACTTTATTTTTGAATTCATCGAGTTTTTTTGCATCATCTCCTCTATCTACGTAAATTGGGAGAATTTTTGCATGATCTTCATCAATGCAGTAGGCAAGTACCCTCATCTCTTTTTTTACGGCTGCATCATATTCAATTTCTGTGTATGATTTTCCATTATAAGATCTGTATTTTCCTTCATCGCAGGAGTATGAACACCCGTATCGCATTCCGAGAATTAAAACAAATAGTTTTGCTGTATTTAATACGTTCAGACATGTTTCCAATGGTGGTTCTGGTTTCGCACCAAAAAATTCCATTGCTTTTGGATCTAAGCCCATTTCTTTAAGTAACAGATTGACGGCATTTCGCTCCTCTTCTAGACCAACTTTAGGAGAACTTACAAATACTGGGATGTAGGTGTTTTTAAATCGGTTTTCTTCACCAACGATATTTTTAATTATTTCTTCGATATTTTCTTCAGGATTTAGTTTTGAGGTTGGATCATCACTTCTAAGCATTATGTCACATACCCACACTATTCAAAGATATGATGTGTTATATCGGTTTAAATTATCATAAATGTATTTAGAAGAGGGATGGATGTTAATCCAGATGATTTTTATGGGAGATGGAGCTCAGATAAAAATAATGGGGATATACAATATGGAGCCGCTGGGGCGGCGACAGGATTTGCCCGAACGCTCCCGATGAGGGGCGAGCAAGACAGCGAAGCTGGATTGCGAGAGTGAGGAGAAGCAAATCCGATTCTGCTCGCCCGAAGGGCGGATTCGCGCCGATTCGCGGTTGGTTTTTCTCATACATCCACACCCAGCCAAATCCTTCCTTCTCAGAGCTTACCAGTCTCCCCCCATCCTTCCACCCCTGTCCCCCTTTTCGTGAATTTCGTTGGCGGGTTGGACGCTGAAAGCGGACGACCTCAGCTGAGCAACTCGATAGACTTGCGAGGGACGGGGTAGGGGTCTATGTACAACCACCTTACAACCAATCTAACTATTTTTCGTGTTTTCGTGTGTTTTTCGTGAATTTCGTGTGATGGAGGGTTGGAGAAACAGTCGACAACCTTAGCTGAGCAAGGCAAATGCCTTGCGAGAATGCGCTCATCAAAAACCCATGACACGAAACCAAAATACCCCCCCAAAAAAAGAACAAGAGCAGAGAAGATCCATGCAGTATATTGGAGGCTGATGACCTCTTCCCCGGTATCGACAGACTCCTTCCCGAATACCCTGCATTCTCCATCTTCTTCATCTATGATCCGGATCAGGCCCGTCATGTCTTACAGCAGTTCTTTCAGATACCCATACCCCTCCTTCTCCATCTCTTCATAGGGAATAAAGCGGAGCGCTGCGCTGTTTATACAAAAGCGTGTTCCTGTCGGCGACTCCCGGTCATTCGAAAACACATGCCCGAGATGCGAGTTTCCCGACCTGCTCTTCACCTCGATCCGTTTCATCCCAAACGACCGGTCTTCCCGTGAAATGACCGCATTCCTGTCGATGGTCTTTGCAAAAGCCGGCCACCCGCAGGAACTCTGATACTTGTCGGATGAAGTGAACAACGGCTCGCCCGTCACCACATCGACATAGATCCCCTTTTCATCCTTATTCCAGAACGCATTCTGAAATGCCGGTTCCGTCTCTCCCTTCTGTGTTACGCGAAAAGCCGTCTCATCTAACATCTCCTGGATCTTTTCCCGGTTCGGACGGGGATAGCGTCCCGGGTCTGCGATCATTTGCTCCGCCTCCAGAAACGCCGCCCTGCCGATATGACAGTAACCGTTCGGATTTTTCTCCAGATACTGCTGGTGATACTCCTCCGCTTCATAAAACGACTGCAGCGGCCCGATCTCCACCTTAAACGCCGGGTGCCGCTCCCGTTCGATCTCCGCGATCCGCAGAACGGTGTTTTTCGATGCTTCGTCGGCAAAATAGATCCCCGTCTGATACTGAGTGCCCCGGTCGTTTCCCTGTCTGTTCTCAACGGTCGGATCGATCACCCGGAAGAACGCAAAAAGCAGAGCGTCCAGACTCACTTTCGCCGGATCATACTCCACGCGAACGGTTTCCCGGTATCCGGATCTTCCTGAGGATACGGTTTCATAATCCGGGATCACGCCGGTCTTACCGTTCGCATACCCGGCAGTTGTCCTGACAACTCCCGGAATAGAACACATAAGTTTCTCCATCCCCCAGAAACAGCCGCCTGCAAAATAGATCACCGAGGTTTTCCCGCCGGACAGTATCGCCGGATCGTTTTTCTGTATAATGTTCTGTATCATAGGCACCTCTGCTATGATTGAGTATTTTCCCGGTCTGTATATATATCTCTATAAACCGGCAGGAATCGGCAAAAACATCAGCCTGCCCGCCGCCCCGCAACATACTTTAGCTTTCCCCGCAGATACTCATACAATGATAGAACTGCAGTCATCTCCCAAAGTTTACACCGGGTGGACCGAACGGAGCTGCACACCAGATGAGACCCTCAGACGGATCGAACAGCTCGTTCCGGAATCTGGGATCACCCGTGTTGCCGATATTACCGATCTTGACCGGATCGGGATCCCTGTATACTCATGCATCCGCCCGACCGCAGCCGACGGGGCGATCTCCGTCTACAACGGAAAAGGCGGAACTCCTGCCGAGGCACGTGTCGCCGGGATCATGGAAGGGATCGAACGGTATTCAGCAGAAGCGATCCCCCGTGACATCGCAAATCTTTCCTATAGCAATATCCGCAAAATCGAGACCGCTGTCGACCCGAAGGATCTGATCCTCCCTCATTCATCAGACCCGAATCTGGAGATCCCCTGGGTCGACGGATGGGACATAACCAATAATGAATCGGTCAAACTCCCGCTTTGCGCTGTCATCCATCCTAATCCGTTCAGCTATCCGACCCTGTTTCGAACCAGTTCCAATGGCATCGCATCGGGAAACACCTTAGAAGAGGCGATCTTTTATGCGCTTACTGAAGTGATCGAGCGGGATGCCTGGTCACTCGTTGAGACCACCAGAATAACCGGCCCGAAACTCACTGATCTTCCGCAAAAAGCAGCAGAAATGCTCGCCAAATTCACCGCTGCAGGAGTCGACGTGACCCTTAGAGACATCACCTCCGATATCGGGATACCCACGATCGCCGCCGTTTCCGATGATATCGAACTCAAAGATCCCCGGCTTCTTACCATAGGCATGGGGACCCACACCAACTCGGAGATCGCTATGATCAGGGCCCTCTCAGAGGTGGCCCAGAGCAGAGCGACCCAGATCCACGGAGCACGCGAGGATGCGACCCTTGCCCAGTTCCGCGAGATGATGGGATATGACCGGGTCAAACGAATGAATGCCTACTGGTTCAAAGGCGACGAGTACAGATCCGCATCAGAGATCCCGGACAATTCATCCGGCGACTTTAAAACCGACATCGAGCTGATCGTGAAAAATCTTGCCGCTGTCGGACTTGACCGGGTCATCGTCTGCGATCTCACGGACCCGGCACTCCGGATCCCGGTCGTCAGAGTCGTTGTTCCGGGTCTTGAATGTTATACCATCGACAACGAACGCAGAGGACAGAGGTGCGTGGAGATTGAACGTCGTCGTCTTCATCGGTCCTAGTCTGGATCAGGCGTCCGCCCGGTCCATTCTCCCTGATGCGGTCTATTTGCCGCCGGTGAAACGCGGAGACGCTTCTTCTGCCGCAGAAGACGCCGATATCATGGTGATCATCGACGGCGTCTTTTTCCAGGACGAGGCGGTCGGTCACCGGGAACTTCTCGGCGTGCTGAAGTCCGGGGTAAAGCTCTTTGGTTCGTCATCGATGGGGGCGCTGCGTGCATCCGAACTCGATACTCTGGGGATGACCGGTATCGGAAAGATCTATCAGCAGTATAAATCCGGCGAGATCATTGCCGATGATGAGGTCGGACTTGTCTATGATATAGAAACAGGAATCGCGCTCTCCGAACCTATGGTGAATATGCGGGCAAGTTTTTCCAAAGCCTGCCTGGACGAGATCATCACCAAAGACGAGGAGAAAGTCCTCCTTGCGGCCTGTAAAAAGATCTACTATCCCGACCGGACCTACCGCCGGGTCATCAAAGACGCCCTCGTCAGTGACGAAACAAAAACCCGGCTTTCATCCTGGCTGAAAGAGCATGCCGTTGATCAGAAACGGCTCGACGCGATCGAGTGCCTGAACACGGTGAGGGATCTTCTGTGAACGAACGCTACATCAGGCAGGTGCCCCTCCTTGGAGAGACGGGTCAGAAAATACTGAATGACACAACGGTGTTCATCGCCGGAGCCGGAGGGCTGGGCTCGCCGGCTTCCATGTACCTTGCTGCGGCAGGGATCGGTTCGATTAGGATCTGTGATCTGGACGTGATCGAGCTTTCCAATATGAACCGGCAGATCCTTCATACTGAGGATCGGATCGGGACCTCCAAAGCAGAATCCGCGAAAAAAACCCTTGAATCCCTGAATCCTGACTGCAGCGTTACGGCTCTCTCTGAAAAGATCGATGAGACCTCCGTTCTCCGGCTGATAGGCGATGCCGAGGTCATCGTTGACTGTATGGATAATTTTTCCGCACGGTTCGCTTTGAACAAAGCGGCCCTGGATCTCGGCATCCCTCTGATGCACGGGGCCGTATCCGGATTCACCGGCCAGGCGACCCTTGTCGTTCCCGGAAAAACGCCGTGCCTTTCGTGTATGTTTCAGAATGCAAACACCACGACAAAAACCCCCGTTATAGGAGCCGCTGCCGGCGTTATCGGCAGCATCGAAGCCGCCGAGGTCATCAAGCATCTCACGGGGACCGGGAGCACTCTTGCCGGCAGACTGCTGCTCTATGACGGAGCGCAGAACTCCATGGAGGTCTTTACCGTGAAAAAGAGTCCCCGCTGTCCTGTGTGCACAACCTTATAGTCTCTCGGGAAAAACATGTAAGACATGATATTGGAAACATTTCACCGGTCACAGACCGATAAGTTCCTTGGCGGCGTCTGCGGCGGGGTTGCAGAATATCTGGACGCCCCGACCTGGCTCATACGGCTCATCTGGGTCGTTTTGACATTCATCCCCTACTTGACGATCCCCAGCATCCTGATCTATATACTGATGTGGATCTTCGTTCCTCTCGGGCCAAAAGCCCTCGATCCGAATACCGTTGATGCCGAGTTCAAAGTAAAGGAATAATCATGCGTCTGCCGGAGGATCCAGAGGATCTGACTGATCCCCCGTTTTATCTGCCCCAGTTTGAAGAGGCATACCAATATATACTGAGGGAGTATTCTGTTGCTCCGCGTGACATCGGGATCTTTATTCCCTGTGCGGTGAGAAAACCCTACAGTACAAGTCCCAGCCATAAGCTGTTTCATTCCGTATTTGATAACGTGTTTCTGGATAAAACGAAGTATCATGTGGTGATCTTTGGGACCTGCGGAACGGTTCCTGCCGAACTAGAACTGATGTATCCGTTTGCCCACTATCATTATATGCTCGGCAATGTGAAGGATCAGAAGATAAAAGATGACTTTCTCAGGATCGAGACGGAACGTCTCGCCGGCTATCTGGAGAAGACGAAGGACATCTATACCTTCCGGATAGCCTACTGCATAGGTCTTTTCAGAAAAGCTATGGAAGCTGCCGTCCTCCGGACCGGGATCCCTGTCGAGATTTATCCGACAAATCCGATGATCGACAAACTCTATGATGCGGACTGTCCGTTTCCGGAAGGGAGCCTTTCGATGCAGGAGTATCTGAATGAGTTCAAAACTGCTTTGACTGAGATGAGGGACAGGTGATGGCGGCACGTGAGGTCGCGGCGGTCAGACTTGATGAGAAAAAATCAAAGTTTTACGCTCATCTCTATGAGATCGATTCGGCCGAGGATGTTGCCGCGATCCGCGAGATCCATGAAAAGCTGTATAAAAAGGCGGCCCATCACTGTTATGCGGCAGCCTGCGGAGCGTACCTGGACAGCCGGGCGGACGGGGAGGTCGGTTCTCCGGGCCGCGTGCTTGCTGAAATTCTGGAAAGGCACGGTCTTTTGCATCATGTTCTGATCGTTTCAAGACTCTTTGGCGGGATCAAGCTTGGTCCTGCAGGAGTGGCGCGGGCGTTTCGGGAGGCGGGAAACGGTGTCGTGACCGAGTATGAAGAGAGAAGAAAGGCATTATCATCCTCCGGCGACAAGTAATGGATTATGAGTGAGAAGTTATGTCCGCTGCTTGGGGAGACCTGCGTTAAGGGCTCCTGTCAGTGGTGGGATCCTGAATGGAAGGATTGTACGATGAATGTTATGGTGCGCTATCTCCGGGCGCAGGATGTCAGAGCTACGTTCGAACACAATGTTCCGGCAGAGTTCCTTGAAGGGAAACGGACCTGAAGGAATACTTTTTTTGAGAGATGTTCGTTTTTATGCGGCGCCGGATATCCAAAAAAATTAGTTCTGGTTTCCCTGAATAAACGCCAGGATCCCGTCAAGATTTTCCGCCCTGACAAAGTCTCCGCCGATCCGGAGAGCATCGATCATCTCTCTCTCGCCTTCATTCTTCGGTCCGGCTTTCTCCACCGTTTTGGCGACCATACTCAGGATCTTGCGTTTGATCATGCTGAGTTTCTCAGGAGCCACCCCTCCCCGCAGGAAAAAGAGAGGGATACCCGTGATCTTGTTGTTCTCTCTCAGCTGGGGGATCGTGGTTTCATCAGGAAACATGATCCCTACCGCGGCGGCTCCCTGCACTGAAAAGAGTTTCGCCGCTTTCTCATACCCGCTGATCTTGCCTGCGCAGATCCACCCGAGGAAAAAGATCTCTTCTCCTTTCTTCAGTTCGCTCTTCGCCGATTCCAGAGGCAGCACCTTAAGTCCGGTTCTCTCACCAAGCATATGTGCATATTTCTGCGTAAACCCGGTGTTTGATTCGTAAACGATAGATTTCATAGTCTCTCCTCCGCTTCCGATGCTTTGGAACAGCTGCCGGCATCGGAGTGCGGATAATAAATAAATCTAGATATGCTGTCTGAAAGGTTTATTTTTGCGATGACGGGACCGCCGGTGACCCCGTCCGGCCCGCCCGGTCAGAACTCAAAAAGCGTCTTTTGCTGACGTATCTCTTTTAACAGACCCATTTTTGGGATCCAGAAGCTTGTCCCGAGTTTTTGCGATGCCGAAGTCAGCGCTTCCCCAAGCGTTCCTACACGGTCTGCGGGAGAAGAAAGGGATGCATGGGCAGCTTCCCTGATGACCCATGTCCCAAGGGGCGCCCAGTACTCACCGGAGATGTCCCGGATACAGAGGACCCGTGCACACCGCCCGATGCTTTTCAGATACTCCAGGACCGCAAGCCGCGCCGAGTAGTAAGCTCCTGCGATCGGGGAATACTTTGGTTTGCTGAGCCCCTTCTCCCCGTCAACGACGATCGTCTCCTGATCCTCAGACCAGAGAGAGTGCTTCTGCCAGCGTTCCAGCATCTCGAAACGCCAGTCGTTTGACGGGATGAGGATGAAACAAAGCGTGTTTCCATACAATGTCTGACAGAACACCTGATACTCCGGAAGAGCAGGCATTTTTATGACCTCGCTCTTGATCGAGGTGGAGATCATATCGTCAGTGGCAGTGATCGCCCAGCGGGTCGGGACCACACGGCGTTTCACCCCGAGAAGGCCTGCTGTCAGGAGATTGGTGATCTTGTAGACATCTGTCCCGTTCTCGAACATGATCCTGGCGGCCTCGGCTGCTTTAAGATCTGTATCGGACGTACATCGATCGACGATCCGGGAAACCGAAGCATTGTCGATGACATCAAGTTTTTTCATCGCGCCCGACATGCCGACCGGCGTCACCGTCCCGTCAAAATTTATATCGAACGAGACCGGTTTTTCAAATGCCACTTCCACGTCCAGCGGCCTTGCGGAAAGGGCGATCTCCTGGACTTTTCCGATGTCCGGGATCTTGACATCCAGATCGGTCCCTCCGCGGATCGTTCTGGATCGGACCGAGACGATGTCGTCGATGGAGAAGCCCCGCCTGACCCAGTCAAGGGGATTGTCGGTGTCGTTGATCATGAGAGGTCCGCCGACGACCCGCGGATATCCGTAGCTGCCGACGAAGACCGAAGGCGATGCCCCCATGTATTCGGAAACGGGCCGTGTGTCTTTGAGTGCATGGAAACGCCGCGTGATCGGGCAGCTTGGAAGACCGCAGAGTCCTTTTCCTTTGCAAATGGCACACTGGGATGGCATAATACTGTGTAGATATTAGTGCGTGAGGGATTAGGGTTTTGTGCCCGCTCTGATCCGATCCCGAAAAATCACGCCCTCAGCGTTTCCAGAACGGCTTCGTCTGGGATTGACGCAGGTACGTTTCCAGGGCCGCTATCTGATCCCAGAGGGTATGCACCTGCACTTTGAGTTCAGCTACTTCATCTGAGACGGAGGAGACCGCATCCAGGATCGCGGCGGTTTCAGCCTCGGATTTTTCCCGGAATGCGGAAAGCCGGTGTTCCATCGCAGCGATGTTTGTCTGGGCGGATCGAACGGCAAGAATAAGTTCTTCTTCCGTTTCCGACCGGGGAACGGGTTTTGGCGCCTGGATCTTCGGCTCTGCCGTGACATCCATCCCCATTTTTTTCATATCTTCAAGAGCCCGCTCCTGCAGAGATTTGCCTCCGCGGATCGCAGGGATGATCACTTCTTTTGGAAGGCCCTGGGCCTGAAGATCGGCGATCTTTCTGAAACGGTCTACGGTATTTTCTTCATATACACTGACTTTTCCGATTTTTTTACAGGGGAGGATCTCTTCATACTCTTTTGCTATCGTCCGGCAGGTCTGTTCGTCGATGCCGAGAATGCTTGAGATCTCTGCGATTTTTTTTGTATTTTCCGCCATACTGATCTTCTTTGATTCTATTGCACCGTAATAATAAAAGGTTTGGCACTCACTGTCTTTCAGAAAATAGGAGTTGCGGGGTGCGATCTTAACCAAAAAAACTGAGATCCTTATTAGATGTACACCCAAAAAGGCCAAAATATGAAAAATGGAGACTGATGCACGTCACTGAATCCACAATTGGACAAACTCGAAAAAACAAAAAAAAAGAATGATCAGTTCGTCACTTCAGACATGAATTTTTTGAACATGAATCCTTCGATCAATGCAACGATACCGCCGGCAATAAGGAAGATCCCTAAGAGAACGATCAGCACCTCGGCACCCATCCCCGGCTGAAGCAGAAACACCAGTCCGACAAGGAGCCCGAGAACTCCTAAAATAAATGTCAGAACGCGGATGCCTGCCGAAAGCCCCTGACTGAAGGCAAGGATAATATCAGTCAGACCGGAGAGAAGAGCGATGATTCCTACGCAGATCGTACCGAACGTGATCATAAATGCAGGATTCAGGAACGAATATCCTGCAATAATAATTCCGATGATACCAAGCACGATCATCCACCAGGTCGTCTTCGGTTCGCCGAATGCGGCAAATCCGGAAAATAATGCCGCGATCGAAACGAACAGCAGGAAAAAGGCGACTAAATAGGCGCCGAGATTCAGGGTCGAGAACGGAAACACCAGACAGAACACTCCAAACAGAACAAATATCACCGCTTTGAGGATCTGGAACTTCCAGGCATTTGGGTTGAGCTCCTGCTCAATGATTACAACACTTGTCATACTGACATACTGTCACATAAAAGATGATAAAGATATCCTGGCAGTTTTTCAAATCAACCGGTTCTTCTTTGGAACAGAAAAACGGCACTAAATAGGACTTACGCGGTGTTGGGCTGTATCCAATTCGGAAGGGTATGGCTGGGTGTGGAAACATGAGATTATTTAACCGCCAATAAGCCCAAATGGGCAAAGCCCATTTGAGGCGGCACGCAAGCCTTCGGCTTGCACGCCTCCGCGAATTAACGCGTTCGCAAACCTTCGGTTTGCTCTCCGACTCGGGTCTATGACCCTCGCTTGAATCGCATTTTTCGTGCGTTCGGGTGCTCTGCTTCGGCTGATGCGTGCAAATCGAAGATTTGCGTGCCGCCTCAAACAGGCTTTGCCTGTTTGGGCTTCGCCTACGCAGAATCGCACCCTCCCTTGAAAAGTCCACGAGC
>JAYFOG010000062.1:0-5911 GCA_034932965.1 Methanocorpusculum sp. | reverse complement strand
TGCCGGTTACGCGTCCTTTTGCAACATGTTTACTCTTGGATGCCATTTTTTATTCCTCCAGAAATATCTAGTAATATTCGTTCTCAGTTGTTTTAATAGTATGCGTTACTCAAGAATCTTCAGCTGTGCATCGCCTTTCGCCGCAGCATTTGCCAGATTGAAGAACTCTTCCTGCATACCTGCCGGGATAGTCACGACGCAGATCCATGATCCGTCACTTTGCCATTCGTTTTTATCCATAGTCACGTAGGCCGCGCCTGAAATGGAAGCATAGGCCTTGGCTGCAAAGTCCATCGGGAACTTGGCGGCGATGCGCCGCTCCTCGAACCTTATCGGAAGGATCGGGCGCAAAGCTTTGACGGTCTCTTTGACCAGATCATCTACAGATTTGAACGGATCGTAGTTTACTCTGACCTGTTCCAAAGCCATCTCGATCCGCATGACGGGGTGGGGAAGGCCGGTCTGCGGATTCACGGCGTTTCGTGCGATGAATGCGATCACGCGTCTGCGTTTTTCTTCGATCAGATGACGCCGCTGTTCGGTCGTCAGATGGATTTCACCTTTGAGAATGATGTGTTTTGCGACCTCCGGAAAATCAGCGGTCTTGAAGACTTTCAGGAGATCCTCATCCGGAGACTTGTCTCCGCGCGAGGCGTTCTCATACACATACATAGCTGCAACGACATCTTCGATGTCGAGATCTTCGCCGTGGCGCATTTTATCGGCAAGTTCGGGGTCGACCAACAGTTCAAACTTCAGTCCGTGAGTCTCCAGACGGGCCGTTACTGCATCATCAAGGGAAATCATATGACAAACTCACTCCTTTTTCGCAGGAGTCGTCTTGGAAAATTTGGCAACAGCTGCCTTTACTTCATCTGCGTTCAGTTTTCTGAACGAGAGTGTCGATATTTTTGCTCCGTTTGCGGTCTCGCTTTCCTTTTTGGAAGGGTGTTTCTTAGAGTACTCGCCGGCAATGCCGATCTCGACGGTGTTCACATCGAACTTGCCTTCGGTGGCAGTATGCAGAGCCTTGAGACCGAGCAGAACGGCATCTTCAGCCGTACAGGTCTCTTTGTACTCCTGTTCAAAGAGTTTGATGACCGCAGGTCTGCCGATCCCAATACCGGTTGCGGAGTACTCGAGAAGCGTGCCGGACGGATCGGTCTCGAAGAGATGATACTTAGGTCCGCTTGGCGAAGACTCGGCGCCGGCGATAAGAAGCGCCGTTCCGTAAGGGCGTGCCCCGCCGAACAGAGTGTAGCTCTGCATATGATCACAGAGTTTTTTTGCCAGGGTCTCCACATCGATCGGTTCGCCGTAACTGACGCGGTTGATCTGCGATTCGATTCTGGCACGGTCTACGAGGATCCGTGCGTCCCCGACGAGACCCGAGGAGGCAACGCCGATGTGTTCATCGATCCTGAAGATCTTTTCGATCGAGGAGGGTTCCAGAAGACGGGAGTTCACGCGTTTGTCAACGAGAAGTACAACTCCGGTCTTGCATTTGATCCCGACCGCGGTCGTCCCCCTCTTGACCGCTTCACGGGCATATTCTACCTGATACAGACGTCCATCGGGAGAAAACATCGTGATGGCACGATCATATCCTCCCATTTGATATTGTTGTGGCTGCATTGTTACTCCTTAATTATATCATCTCTAGTTAGATATCTATGCCCATTCTCTTTTGAAAGATTATTAACCTTCTTACCTGCGCACAGATGCCCCGGATACGCGGTGTCGTCAGGGACCTCGTGAACCACCTTTTTTTTCAGAGAAAGGATGGTCCCGGAGGCCGCTATCGATCTGAATGCCGCCGGTTCGCCGCATATCCTGGTGACAACCGAGAGGGCAGCGACAAGGGACTTTTCATGCCCTCTCGTACATCGGGCGATCGCATATTCACCTTCTGACCAGACGACCGCGGGGTGCATTTGTGCCGCTCCCGCATCGCCGAAAAGTGCAGTGACCGATTCAGCCATGGACCGGTACACCTCCTTCTGGGTCGGATTCACCAGCGTGATGATCCGAAACAGGACGTAACGCCGGTTTTCGCGAAGTGTCGGCGGAAGGACGCTCATGATGTCTCCTCCACGATCTCGACGGTCTTTTTCGGAGAGAGGATGTCGTCGAGAGAGCCAAGAGCGGAGCGAACCTCCGGTTCCGTCATGCCGAAAAGATCGGCGAGTGCGGTGATTTCAGTGATGTTTCGCTGCCCGAGACATTCAGATGCGCCGCTTGCGATCAAAAGCGGAAAGTGATACTTCCGCTGGAAGGCGAGTATCTCGGCATACCGGGAAAGAGCCGTTCTCCGGGTTTTCGGATCGATGATCCGGGAAAAGTCAAGAACGATGCCGGTGTTCTGCTGTGCCGCCATCTTCGCGACGATGTGGTCGAATCCTCCTTTCGGCAGGTCAGCGATGCCGGTCAGAAGATGTACGCCTTTCGTTGTGACGGCCGTACGGTTGAAACTGTTCTCGCCGGCCTGCACGAATACGACCGTGCCGGCAGGTGTTTTTTTCACCGCGTCGAAGAATGCCTTTCCGCTCAGTTTTCCGATAAGTCTGCCTTTCAGGATAGATACACCGGCATACTCAGGGATGCCCTCGGCAGGATCGCAGGCGACGATACGGGAAAAACCGCAGGATGCGGCAGTCAGGGCAAAACGACGAAGCGTTGTGTGTGATGAGTCATTCGCATACACGCATGCGTCTGTTATCATAATGAGAAAAAAATGAGAACAGGGTTATTTACCCTGATTCTTGTGGGAGGTAAGGCTGGGCCGGCACTTTTCAGTTCCGGTTCCACGGTTGTGGAGTCCGCGTGCCTTTCTTCCGGCGGAAGTCTTTCCACGGAACACACGTCCGCGGGTATCGGCAACCCATGAGAGGTTCTTGTCAGCGAGAACAGACGGGCTGTTTCTGTCAACAAGGATGATCTCGTAGTACTTGCTCTTTCCGTCCTGACCGACCCAGTAGGAGTTCAAAACTTCCATGTTCGGGTAGCGGGTTGCGGCGCGCTCTTCTGCGATAGACTGCAGGTTCTTGCCGGGGGTTGCTTTGCGCATCCCCATACGGTTGGTTCTGCGTCCGCGGATATATCTCGATTTTCTGCGGCCACCGCGGCGGATGGATGCACGAACAACGATGATGCCCTGCTTTGCTTTATAGCCGAGCTCCCGCGCTCTGTCGATACGGGTCGGGCGCTCAAGCCTGACAACGGCACCCTGACGGCGCCAGGTCTGCATTCTCTCCCAGAGGAGTTTCTTTACTCCGGACTCTGCGGGCTTCTTCCACGCGTCACGGACATATCCATACATTGATTTCGACATGTGTTGGTTTCACCTCAGGTTCAGCCGTATAGGCTACATTCCTGTGATATACAGACCGCACCTGGATGCGGCTAGCTGTAAACTGTATATTATTGGAGCTATGTTGTATAAATACTCCATGATGGCCGAAGGGATCTTCACTCGGGCGTTCCCTTGATCTTCTCTATCACAGAGATCCCGTCGATACGGGTCACCGGATACTGGCCGGCCTCATCCTTCTCCGCTGACTTGACCATGTCCCAGATCGTGAGAAGTGCGAGTGAGACCCCGGTCAGCGCTTCCATTTCGATGCCGGTCTTTCCGTAGGTTTTCACGCGGCAGAACGCCTCGATGTACTCGTCAGTCTGCTCAAACCAGATCGTCACTCCGCCAACCGGAAGGGGGTGGCACATCGGGATCAGAGCCCATGTCTGTTTTACCGCAAGCGTCCCCGCCACCTGGGCAGTTGCAAGCACATTTCCTTTCAGGACACGACCCCCGGCGATGGCTGCAAGCGTCTCCGGCCGCAGATAGATCCGCCCCTTTGCGGTAGCTTCGCGGAAAACATCGGGCTTTGGCGTCACATCCACCATGTGGACCTCGTTATTTTCATTCAGATGAGTAAAAACCGGCATTTCATTTCTCCTTATACACTATGTATGCAAGGTGCCTGAGTAAATCGCTTGCGATTAAACCGTCTCCGGTGTCTTCATCAGCCAGTTCACCTGCCAGTCCCGCGGCATAAACCGCAGCGCAGGCGGCCTCAAAGGCATCCATCCGTGCAAAAAGCCCCCCGCATACGCCTGAAAGAACATCCCCCGTGCCGCCCGCGGTCATTCCCGGAGCGCCGGACCGGTTGAACTTCACCCGGGAGCCGTCCGAGATCACATCGATCTCCCCTTTCAACAGAACCGTCCCCCCGGCACGCTTCGCCGCCTCACGGACAATGATGCCGCGCTCGCTGAGTTTCTCAGGGACCGGACAGAAGACCCGGGCGAACTCACCGGCATGCGGCGTGTAGATGGTCTGCTCACGCGCCCGCGGCAGAGGATTACGAAGAAGATCCGCGTCCACCACCGCACGCTTCGCGGCAGAGACGATCTGCGAAGCCACCTCGAGACTTTCCGGATCGGCGCCGAGCCCGGGGCCGGCGATGACCACATCCGCGTTTTCTGCGAGCACAAGCAGCCGATCCAGATGCTCTTTGCCCACTTTGTTTCCCCACAGTCTCTCAAGGATCAGATCCGGCATGAATCCGTCAACGGGAGCCGCTACGCGGACGACATCCGCGCCCGAGCGGAGAGCGGAGCAGCCCGCAAGGAACGGTGCGCCCTGATACGGCCCCCCTCCGATAACGAGCACACGGCCGCCCCATCCTTTGTGCGCTCCCGACGGCTTTATCGGGACAGATAAAAGATCCCCCTTTCCGCAGAACACCTCGGCGCCGAACGGGATCCCGATACTGTACACCTCGGCGCCCTCGGTCTTTGCCAAATGGAAAGCGACCACTCGGTCGGCCCGCGCTCCAGGTGTCGGCATATCGCAGGCAAGGACACGGCCCTTTGCCGCATTCATCAGATCCACGAGAGATGCATACGGCTCTCGAAGCGGCAGTGATGCCCCAGTCCGCAGCAGAGCATCCACGATAACATCAGCAGTGAAATCCTTAGCCGACCAAGTTGGCGAAAGATCCGCCGGGCACCCTTCCAGCGCGGAAAACGCCGCCCTGGCCTCCGGCGTCTTCGGCTCTCCGATGAAGATCACCTTTACCGAATACTCCTTTGCCAGATGACGGGCGCAGACGAAACCATCCCCGCCGTTGTTTCCGGTTCCGCAAAGGATCAAAACAGACAGAGGACACTCGGATCGAACTGCGGCGGCGAGTACGGATCCTGCACTCTCCATGCGCTGAGCTGCAGAAACGCCGTATTCATCCGCGTTTTTATCAACGATACGCATCGTCTCCGGCGAAACAACACCGGAGAGACCGAACTGGACCAGATCCCGCATATATGTTAGTGTGTGTCTGCTCGGGTAATGATTTTTCCCCACATACATCCCACCAGATAAGGAATGGGATTCGTTGAAGATGTCAGCCGGGCCGCAAAAATAATTCAGGAAGCAGACGCCGCGACACTCATCTCGCATATAGATGCCGACGGGATCACGAGCGAAGCGATCATCTCGCAGGCAATCACCCGGCTGGGGATCCCGGCAACTCCGGTCTTTGTCCGCCAGCTTGAGCCGATGACCATGAAGCACATCCCGGATGACGATACGCTGAAAATCTTCACTGATCTTGGCGGCGGCCAGCAAAATCTTCTGGAAGAAGCAGGCATCCCGGCTGAGAGGGCCCTCATCCTTGACCACCACATAAGCCAGCCGGCACCCGGCGGCACAAAATACTTTCAGGTGAACTCCCAGTTTTATGGAGAGGATTACGTAAAATGCAGCGCCGCGGGCATTGCTTATTTGGTCGCAAGAAAGCTCGACCCGGCAAATACTGATCTGGCAAAACTTTCCGTCGTTGGAAACGTCGGCGATATGATGGCGCGGGAAAATCACGGACTGGTTGGTGTTGCCAGATGGATAGCAGAGGAC
>JAYFOG010000061.1:0-4831 GCA_034932965.1 Methanocorpusculum sp. | reverse complement strand
GGTTGTTTATAGATAAAAATATATCTTTAACTATGTCCGTGCGCCAGAGGTTAGTGCTTGAAAATACGGTGTTTTTGAAAAATAGGGAGGATTTGGCGGGGCGGGGAGGTGACCTAGGTTAAGAGAAGCGGGGAATTAGGTCTCATCATCGCCCTTGCTCTGTCCGGGCCAAAAATCTAAAGGCAGCACACCTACCGAAAACCACCCCTTGTTTTTTCCCATGTCTACATACTAGATACTGACTCGACGTCAGTATTGGTGTAGATTTTGAAATCCATCCTAACACAATTTACCATTTTTCAAGCGCCTTATCGACGTATGAATTTGTCCAATCAATTTTTGCACATGCTTTCTCATCAAGTTCCCCGTACTCATCATCTAATAGACTCATACAAGCACCCAGTTCACCCCGACAATCAGCTTTATCGTGTCCATCCAGCTCTTTTACTGCAATATTCAGATAATCAAGATAATACAAACCATCATCACTTTTTAAAAGCCAAGAGTGATCCTTCCATAATTGCATTATTTCATCACATAAGGGAATATGAGTGTCTCCGAACTCAACAGAGCTGGTGTCAACAATTATTCTGGGATAGACAGCAAGTTCTTTTTCAATTTTATCGGCTCTGATTAATGCCGGACCAATGAAAAAATCGATTTCATCCAGACTGTTTTCTGAACGGCTGGCAGAAGGATTATGCTTATTGATGTAAAGATACCCGGATGTTAAACAGCCGCGAATAAGCCAGCCATTGGATGCAAGAGAGTTTGTCTGAAATACTCCTGCAAAATGGATGAGATAACCAAGTTTTTCTTTGAGTTCAGATTCTGTTTCTGGAACTTCGAAGACTACTGCAACATTGTCAGAAAATACCTTAACATATGGTCTTTCAGCGTTTGGATCATCCCTATCACGATATCGTTGATATGATGAAATAGTTGAAAGAGCACTTTCAAGACCAAATACCCATGGACTTACGGTGTTATCATCATGCATGATTCTGCTTTTTGCTCCAAGAAAGTCTAGGTAGAGGAGAAGATATTGTTTATAATAGCCGCATTCTGGTTTGTATGTTGAGTTCATAGGTAATGGTAGTTGTTTTCCCTTCTGGAGATATCAATGTAAGTTATTAAAGACCTTCAGGGATATTTCAGCTTTGGATCATGATGATATTCTTTGTATAGAACTTACGCTGTGTTAATGATAATCCAATTCGGAAAGGAGATGGCCTGATTTGGCCGCACGAAAAAAACCAACCGCGAATCGGCGCGAATCCCGCAAGCCGTTGGCTTGCTCCCAAAATCGGATTTGCTGTGCCTCACTTTCGCAATCCAGCTTCGCTGTCTTGCTCATCCCTCATCGGGAACGTTCGGGCAAATCCTGTCGCCGCCCCAGCGGCTCCTGTGAGAGGAATCTCTCTCGCCCAATCCCCAATCATTAAAAGATTCTTTGAATATGACTTACGCGTTGTGGTCTCAAAATGAGGAAGACATAGACCAGTTGGGAGGCGCTGGGGCGCCGACAGGATTTGCCCGAACGTTCCCGATGAGGGGCGAGCAAGTCGAGGGACGAGAGTTGCGAGAGTGAGGAACAGCAAATCCGATTCGCCTCGCCCGAAGGGCGGATTCGCGCCGATTCGCGGTTGGTTTTTTCTCATGTGTCCACACCCAGTCATCCCCTTCCCGAATTGGACCAACACCGCGTAACTCCTATTTCAGGATAAAAAATAGAGAATAAATATTCAGATCAGAAGTTGTAATCCTTCGCCGGAAGGAGTTCGATGCCGGCTTCCACGATCTTGGACGCTGCCTCCCGCGGATTTGTCACCTTCACGATCAACGCTCCGTATTCGCCCGAACGGAACGCATACGCATACTCGATATTGATGCCAAGACCGCCGAGAAGATTTGCCACTTCATACAGCCCGCCGGGAACATCCTTCATCTTTATCGCGAGAACGTCCGTATACTGCAAAGCATAATTCTGCTTCGCAAACTCATTGAACGCGATCTCCGGCTTATCCACGATCGCCCGGACGACCCCGAAGTTATTTGCTTCGGCTATGTTGAATGCCTGGATGGATACGCCGGTGTCAAGGAAGATCTTCGCGATCGCGGCAAGCTTCCCGGCCTTATTCTCTGAAAATATCGACAGCTGTTTGATGATGTATTTTTCCGTCATTTAGATCACCCGATGATCGATTACACGTTTTGCTTTACCCTCAAAACGCGGGAGGGAGTTCGGCGGACAGAGCTCGATCTTCGCAGACACGTTCAGTGCATCCCGAAGGGCCCGCTCGGTACGCATCTGCATCTCCATAAGACCGTTAATACTATCTGTCATCGCATCAGGCTTTAATTCTACCTTTACCAGCATGTCGTCAAGCGGCCCGGTCCGGGACACCTCGATCATGAAATGGCTCGTAAGATACGGATTTTTCAAGAGGGCATGCTCGATCGCCGACGGGAACACATTGATCCCGCGGATGATCAGCATATCATCGACCCTGCCCTGCAGACGGTCGATCCGCGGCGAAGTTCTGCCGCAGGCACAATCTCCTTCAATAATGGACGTGATATCCCCGATCCGGTACCGGATCATGGGGATAGCTTCCTTTTTCAGGACCGTGATCGTCAGCTCCCCCTTCTCGCCCGGAGGGAGCTGCTCGCCGGTCTTCGGATCGATTATCTCGGTGTACGCGATATCTCCGCAGATATGCATACCGTTCAGCTCACTGCAGTCAGTGAACATAGGTCCGGAGATCTCAGACGTCCCGAAGATATTATGCGCCGTAACGCCTGACTCGGCGTAGATATACCGACGCATCGCATCCGTCCACGGCTCGGCGCCGAGAACTGCTGTGCGAAGAAGCGTATCTTTGCTGAAGTCGACGCCCATCTTCTTCGCGACATCGATCAGATGGATGAAATACGACGGAGTACAGGCGATCACCGTCGTTTTCAGATCCTGGATAAGCTCGATCTGCCGCTCGGAGTTTCCGGTCGATGCCGGGATCACCGTCGCGCCGACCTTCTCTCCGCCGTAATGCAGACCAAGACCGCCGGTGAAAAGACCATATCCATAGCAGACCTGCAAGACATCTTTTTTCCCGACACCGCATGAAACAAGCGAGCGGGCGACACACTCGCTCCAAAGATCGATATCATTCTGCGTGTAGGCAACGACCGTCGGCTTTCCGGTCGTCCCGGATGAGACATGATACCTGACCAGATCGTCGTGCGGGACACAGACAAGCCCGTCCGGGTAATTGTCGCGAAGATCCGTCTTTTTCATGAACGGCAGCTTGGTGATATCGGCAATAGAGGTGATGTCTGCGGGCTTCACACCGGTCTCGCCCATCTTTTTATGATAGAATGCCGATGAATCATACAGACGCGTGACCAGCTTTTTCAGTTCATGATACTGGAGCTTGGAAAGCTCCTCTTTGGGCATCGTCTCGATCTTTTCGTTATAATACGGCATACTTAAATGACCCTCCGGTCAATGACCCTCTTTGCTTTTCCTTCGAAGCGGGGGAGAGACCCGGGCTCTACAAGATCGACCCTCGCACGCAGAGTAAGCGTATCCTGCAGGGCTTTCATGATCTTTGTCTGCAGTTTTGAGAGATCCTGAAGCTCGCCGGAGAAGATGTTCTTATTCATCTCCACCTCGATCATCATCTCATCAAGATGGTTCACCCGGTCGATGTAGACCATGAACTGATCGCCCACTTCGGGGATGTTCTTCAGCACATGCTCGATCTGACTCGGGAAGACGTTGATCCCCCGAACCGTCAGCATATCGTCGCTTCTTCCAAGGAGTCTTGCGATCTTCTGACCGCGGCCGCACGGACACTCATCCTCCAGGAGCATCGTGATATCGCCGGTCCGATAACGCAGGAGAGGCATGGCCTCTTTTACGATCGGGGTCACGACCATCTCACCTTTTTCTTCCGGACCGAGCACCTCGCCGGTCTTCGGATCGATGATCTCGACGATATAACAGTCATGCCAGATATGCAGACCATTCTGTTCGGGACACTCAAAGGCAACGCCCGGACCGAAAAGTTCGCTCATACCATAACTGTCGTAAGCCTTGAGACCGAGACGGTTCTCCAGATCGCGGCGCATATTCTCCGACCAGGCTTCCGCTCCGAAGCAGCCGATCTCAAGGGAAGCAAGATCCGCATGCATCTCCTCGGCCACCTCAGTCAGATGCATCGCATAACTCGGCGTGCAGTGAAGACCTTTGACCTTGAAGTCCTGGATCATCTCTATCTGCCGTTTTGTATTGCCGACACCTGACGGGACAACGGCGCATCCGATCTTCTCCGCCCCCATATGGATCCCAAGACCCCCGGTGAAAAGAGAGTAGTTCGATGCATTCTGAAAAATATCGCCTGCCTTGAGCCCGACCATCGTCAGATTGCGGGCGATGAGTTCCGACCACATATTGAGATCGTTTTTCGTATAGGCGACGACTGTTGGTTTTCCGGTCGTTCCGGATGTCGTATGGATCCGGTTGACCTGATTCATCGGGACAGCTAAAAATCCAAACGGATATCCGCCGCGAAGATCTGCTTTCTTCGTGAACGGGATCTTTGCCAGATCGTCAAGTGATTTTATATCAGACGGGGTGATTCCCGCATCCCTGAACAGGGTATTGTAGAAACCGATATTCTGCGTTCGTGCAACCGTTTCCTTCAGACGCTTGAGCTGAAGCTCTTCAAGATCCGGGCCGGACAGGGTTTCCATCTTCTCATTCCAGAACATAAGGTTAAGTCCTTTGCAGATGGCGGCATGACACTGTGTGTCATGCTACACTTTA
>JAYFOG010000060.1:0-6910 GCA_034932965.1 Methanocorpusculum sp. | reverse complement strand
TGGAGATTTTGACCAACATCTTTATATCATTATAAAACTATTTATTTTTGTAAGACAGTTTACGGAGGTGAACTGCCAAAAAACGTGAAAAAGCTGCAAGGGTTGTGCTCAACTTCATAGAATATGTGAAGTGAAAGGATGCTGTCTGAATAAATCTGTTTTGATCCCGTTGGGAATTCTTTATCACGTTAATCCGCGTACATTATTGTATCCATGTCTTTAGAGGATACGTTCCCGGATCACTTTGCATCGATCAACGCTCTGCTGGATGAGGCGGAAAGATATTGTGATGAAGGAAACACCTCTGCTGCACTTTCCTCTCTTGAAACGGCCGTATCGCAGCTATGCCGCGAAGGGTCCGGCATACTCTCCGATATGCCTGAAACGGATGTGGCTGCTCTTGACGGACATCTGGCGACGGCTCTGCGGCGGCTTGCAGAAAGGGCAGACATTCTTCCGGAAAACTTGTCGTCGATACTTCTTATCACGGGAGTTCCTGCCTCTCTCGGGGATGGATTCGCTGAAAAATCCGCGGACTCTCTTTCAGCTGAGGAGATCGTGGAGGCCCTTAAGCTGATCTATACTGCGCCTGATGAAATGTCTGCTGATCCTGAACATGACATCTCGCTTCTAAAAACTCTGATTGATCTTTTGAACGGACAAAAAACAGTATCCGAATTGATGTTTTCGGATAACGGGGCGTATGATATGCTTGCGGACGCTGCATCGCCTTATCTTATCACCGGGGCTGTTTATCTCTCTGGTGACGAGGAAGAAGCTGAGGAAAAGATCCAAAAGATGCTGGAAGGGCCGGTCAAGCGCCTTGTCCGTCTGCTGTTCTCCCTGCTGACCTCTGCGTTCATCTCGGGCCTTCTCCTTCTTATCGTCCGGCGGATTCTAGCAGTGCGAAAGATGAGACCGGGTTTTGTGGAGAACGCGGCTTTTGCCGCCTCGGTCTTTTCGCTTACGGCGGCCAACATTCCGGTTCTGATTGACGGATTACGATCCGCAGCTCATGAGCTGAAGGAACTAAGTGCGCTGATCATAACTTCGTAACGATCGTTATGATATCATTATCCTCGACAACATGCTTCAGACCAACCTTGGCCGCGTCATGCTTGACCGAGGTTCCCCAGACCTTTGCATATCTGAACTGGTCGACGAAATCACGGTGGAGCCGGTGGCAGATATCTTCAATGGTGCTTCCTTTACGCATGATCATCGGCTCTTCCATATCTGCATCTTCGCCGTAAGGCTTCATGTAGATCCTGACGAATCCAAGGTGTTCGTAGATCGCATCCTGCAGCTCCTGGATATGATATCCTTTATGTGCTGAGATCATGATCGGATCAACACCATACTTTTCCCGCATATGCTCTTCGACTTCTTTGCGCTGTTCCTCGCTGATCAGATCCACTTTGTTGATGGCAATGAATGCCGGAATGTAGAGCCTGTTCCCCTGCATCGCATCCACGAGGTCATCCTGAGTGACATTACTGCCGCGAATAAGAACGTCGGCGTTCATGATCTTATTTTCGGCAAGAATGGCGCGTACCTCTTCAAGACCAAGTTTTACGGCACCGACCCTGTTCAGCCGGATACCCCCTCCGCCGGTCTTTTTGATCGTGATATCAGGTTTGGGTCTGTTGATCCTGATACCTGAGTCGTAAAGTTCCTGCATCAAAACATCCACATGGACCGCGTTGAACACATCTCCCAGGATCACGATCAAATCAGCTGTTCGAACGACCGCGATAACTTCCTTTCCCCTGCCTTTACCCATCGCAGCTCCGGCAATCAGCCCGGGAATATCAAGAATCTGGATCTTTGCGCCTTTGTATTCCATCAGTCCCGGTACGACAGTGAGTGTAGTGAAAGCATAGGCTGCAGTTTCACTCTGCGCTCCGGTAAGCTTATTCAGAAGGGTCGATTTACCAACCGATGGGAATCCGACCAGAACGATGGTTCCGTCCCCGGATTTCTTTACTGCAAACCCCTCTCCCCCGCCTACAGATTTAATTGCACGCAGGATCATGTCGTCTTTTATTTTGGCGAGTTTCGCTTTCAGACGCCCAATGTGCTGCGAGGTGGCTTTGTTGTATTTGGTATTTTTTATTTCGTCCTCAATTGCACGAATTTCTTCTTCGAGTCCCATAGTGTCTATATTTATTGGTACTCGGATATGATGAAGATATGCAGACGCATAATGATGTAATCTCTTCATGTTATGCCCCTCCGCTTCGTCAGCTATAAATATTCATGATGTCTATCTTATTACGCACTTTTGTCTGCTGATATAGTGTAGTGGCCAATCATGCCGGCCTCTCACGCCGGCGACTGGGGTTCGAATCCCCATATCAGCATACCGGATATGAGGTTAATAAGCTATAACCTCAAAATCCTCGTTTTTGGTCTATTTGGCAGCTTATTTGCGGTTTGTTTTTATTTGCGCGCTTCTTGGATCATATATTGATATCTCTCAGCAGTAGGTTTTGGTTTTGTTCATTGTTTTTGCGTGATGAATCGCGAGTTATTGTAGAAATTCAGTGATTAAATCACGGGCTCATATCGTAAATTTAACGGGAGTGTAATTTGGTTTGATGGTTGACTCGTCTCAAAGTAACGCTAGTCTCTAAAGCTCATTAGATAAGCGCGTGAGGGCTCTGTAATCGCGTGTATTGATGCCGCGAGGGTGTTTGTAGGTTCAAAAAACACACCCAATTCCTCATTTGACACATTTTAGTAATAAATTAGTAATTATACTTTACGTAATAAATATTTCAAAAACAAGTCTCAAAGTATTTGTCAAGATAATTTGTGCATTTGAACAATGAAAGGATGAGAAAATTTCAGTTTTCTCTGCCCCTCATTAATTTTGGGAGAGCCTGAAGATTTCTCTCGAGGACTTCTTTTCTTTGCGTGATGAGCATTCCTGCAAAGACATTTATCATATCCGAGAACCGGTCCTGATCGCCCGCATCGAGGGCCTGAAGGTATTCACTTCTTTCTTCTGCCAGAACCAACACGCGCGGGTATCCTTCTGTTGTGAGTAGATAGTTGAGAAGTTCCCGCCCGACTCTTCCATTTCCATCTCTGAAGGGGTGAATACTCTCAAAGCGATAATGAAACAGGACAGCGCATTCAAACGGATTATGTCCATCTTTTATTTTGGTATAGTAATCATCAATCAATAATTCAAGATCATCCTCAATCATGATGGCGGGTGTGAGTTGATAATCCCGGCCTACGATGATAATTCCATCCGTTGCCCGAAAGCTCCCGGCATCATCCAGGATGTTCATCATGATGTATTCATGGAGTTTTTTAATGAAGTCCAGGGTCACTTTCCCAGTATATTCGTTTCTGAATTTTGCGACTCGTTTATAGTTTTGAACCTCATTTATATCACGAAGTGATTTCCCTTTTGGGATTATTCCGTGTTCAAGCAGCTCTTGGGTCTCTCGAAGTGAGAGGGTGTTTCCTTCAATGGCCGTCGTCCCGTGAACATAATGTTCCTCAAAATTCTGCTCATACATTTTGAGCTCATCGAGAGAAACAAGGCTGTTTATCGACTGATAGAAATATCGTATTTTCTCAATATCTTCGGCGTTTTCTTTAGAGAGATATTCAGTTTTCAGTTTCTCCAGTCTGATTTGTGCCTGCTTATTTCCTGCTTTGCTTTCAAGCTCTATTGTGTGTTGTGCAATTATTCTTTCAAGATCTTCGGGTGCGGGTTCCTCTTTACCGATATATTGGGCAACCCGAGTATTTTTTCCATTAATATACATATCTTTTATGAGGTAATAATAGACATTTTCACCTCTTTTCCTCATTTCAATCCTGTATGGGGTTGGTTTTAACATAGTATGTCTTGTGTGTTGTGAGATAATAATTGTTTTTGAAAATAAAACAACACACGAATCTATGTTACAAATTGTAACAATCGCAATTCCTCATTGCTTTTTTGTAAAAAAAGGTTAATTTGTGGTGTTTAGGGTGCTGCATCTCGATTTTCTCAATTTGGGGTCTGGTTAGAATCCGGGAAGTGCCTCCATTCCTAAACGCATATCATTGTCTGCAAGTCTCCGTTCCATGGGGTGTGTAGAGAGTCTTCTGAAGGCAAGTTCTGCTTTAGATGAAGTTGATTTTGTTCCGGATTTTTTCCGAGGGGGTTGAGTGATAAACCACATTATCCCGCCAAAACCAAGGATAAGGCCTGCTACTATTACAATAGGAACTCCGCCTTTTGCCTGTTCTTTGCCTTCTACCTTCTTCCCTTTCACCTCATTTATCTTAGATGCTGTTTCAGATTCTGTGAGCTCATCATCAGAGTAGTAGGCTACTCTATAACCATTATCTTCAGGTATTACCTCAAAATTCGGGCAATCGCATAACGCTGATTCAAGTTCGTCTACAGAAATCCCCATCTGCCGAGAAAGAAGGAGTTCATCCTGAATCCAGAATTTAGGATCCCCATCCCCGGTTATGATTGCTTTGGCTCTTTCCATGATCTCTTCTTCGTCATACGTGGTTGGCCAGGTATCCTGGTTCTCTTCGTCCACCCCCTGTGTCTCTTCTGCATCGGGGAGTTCGGGGGTGTTTGGAATCCCAATCTCTTTGGAGGTGTCTTCCAGGTCTGTTTTGATCTGTGTGCTGCCTGTAGAACTCTCCTGGATTGTCATTTCATCAACCGGGGGTGTGAGAACGTCTGATTCATCATTTCCTGTTTTGTCTTTGCATCCCGAAAAGTCCGGATCAGGGTTTTCATCTGCCTTCTCTTGGAGTGTGGCCACAGCAGGAATGAGCAGGGGTTCAAGCGTTCTTTCACGAGGCGGGGAGGTATGTTTAACGGCAGGTTCCTTATCTGGTTTCTTGGTCGTTGGAGTGTTGTGTGCGTGAATTGATTCGGTGGGTTCGTCATCCCAGGCGCAGTTATAGGATCCGCATTTAGAGCAGCGTGAAGGTTTCTCTCCTTTCGCTGTTCTTGGTGTCCACTTGTGTCCACAATCAAGGCAGTGCCCTATTTTTCTGTACGATACGGTATCTCTGTTTTCTGATACTTTCAGCTTGTCCTGTTCGGATCCGCTGACCATGTGACTTTTTTCCATTGGTGACATGTTAAGTACATATTCCGTGCGATTTCCTAATATAGAATAAGGCAGAATATGGTTTGGAATTGACTTATTCTCTATATTCTTGAGTGTATTGTTATTCAGAGGCGTTTCTGTCGATATTCTCTATTCTAGAATAAGGTATTCTACAGAATATGGACGCGAATAGAGTTATTCTCAATATTCCCACTTATTCTAATGCAGGAATAAGCTTATTCCGGCGTTATTCTACCCCATTCTGATTTTCACTCATTCTTCTTTCATGAACATAGCCCTCCCTTTCCCTTGTTTCATGAGAGATGAAATGATCGGGGTTGAGGCGGGTATTGGTTGAGGACATCGGAGATATTATAGCTCATTGAACGAATGAAAAAATCATGGTGAAATCCAATTTAGTGAAAAACAGACCAACACTGAACCTTACCGTATCACCGGAAGTTTATGCATACGTCAAATCAAGCGGAATGGACATTTCTGAGTTTGTTGATAAGAGTATTCGTTCCCTTGTGTGGGATGATACGGCCCTTTCGGATCTGCCAAACAGTAGTCTTTCTGAGTATTTTCGGGAACGTGTTGATATCGTTGATTATGAAGAGTGGTTAAGAGATCCTCGCGGGGGTAAAATCACCTCCACTGGGACAGTTAAAGATTATATTAATGGCGTCTCTCGTCTTAGACCCATCTTTACACCGGCTGATTTGTACTCATATTATCGGATACCTCCATCCTCGAATGGCAAGGCATGGAACGAGCACACACAACCGAATATGACTCATAAACAGAGTGCTGGGTTGTCGAAGTTTTTTGTTTATCTTCGATACTCTCGACGTCAGAAGGTCCTCCTCGGGGAAACGATAGATGAATGGATCTCTTGGCTCAGCAAAGCAACTACAGGAAATGGCTCCATCTCAAACCGGATAATTCCAACAACGGATGAAGTCAAACTTGGTTATTCTGCGATTCCTGATAAAATGCAGCCATATTATCTTCTCCTTGCATATTCGGGAGGACGGAACACACATCTGTATCAAGTTCTTCGTTCAGAAGACAAACAAGTCGAGCTCTTAGGGCCGTCAGGGTCCGATAAGGAATATCATGATCTCGAACAGGATATTCTCTATGTTGATGCTCGAAGCGTGGCCGGTGGGACAAAAATGGAATTTGCCTTTATGTTTCCTCCAGAGTTATATCACGCGATCCTGGAATACAAACCGCCTTATGCCAGCGCTCAAGCTTGTGGGGACGTTTTGATTAATACACGTGATGTTCTCTCCCCTGGGCGTCTCGTCAGTGCAAAGGGGTTACGAAAATGGCATTTGAATACAATGGCGGATTCTGAAAGATTGAGTGAGATTGAATTGGACAATATACAAGGAAGAAGCCTCGGATCCATTCAGAGTAAACACTATCGGGAGATGAAACGAAAGGTATCGAAGGCATATGCCCGGGTTCTTGATACTTTGCGGGAAGCTTTACCGATCCCTGATTACATCCAGAGCGGGGAGTTTGTGGAGCCGGACAATAGACGGAAGTTTGGGGAGAAAGCATCAGATTATGATCTCCTTGAACATTTCATTCGTGATAACCTGACCAATACTCAAATTTTAACTGAGTTTCGGATGAGGGGCGTTATCCTGAATCATAACAGGATAGGTAAGTTCGTTACGGAAAGAGGGATACCAAGAAAAAGAGGTGCAAAGCCTGGAAAAAGGTGAATTCACTTCGATGACTAGTTCCTCAGTAATTTATCTGAAGAGGCTTTTTCAGCTATGTTTCATGGGGGCATATTCTGTGTTTTG
>JAYFOG010000059.1:0-6659 GCA_034932965.1 Methanocorpusculum sp. | reverse complement strand
GATCGTTTTTCCAGAGGATGAAGGTCCGACTTCCTGGGAAAGATCGACCGTAATTGTAAGAATATCTCCATCAACTGACGTTTTCACATTTTTCATATCTGTTAATGTGTATGATGAAGAGATAAATCTTGCGGGATTTTTAGAGAGTTTTTCGTCTTTTTCTCCGGAGTGTACTGAGTGGGGAGGGGAGACGGATCCGTAAAACCCATAAATATAATCATGCGCAAACACCAATGAGTATAACCATGCCGAATTTAACCGTCGCCGTTCTGGCTCCGAACGGATATGCCCGGGATCTCGGGAAGAAGGGGACCAGTACTGATATCACGTTCTATAATCTGAAAAAAGGTCATGATACCGTGACGCTTCTGGAGCCGACCAGGTATCCGGACAGACTTGCGCCGCTGTTTTATGTCGTTTCGATGGCGCATGAAGCGGTCGTGGTGATCTCGGAGATCACGCCCATGACAGCCGAGTGGATCCTGATGCTTGACTGTGCCGATGTGAAATACGGAACGATCATTCTGAAGAATTATATACAGCCAAATCAGATCGCCCCGCTGATCAAGGGGACAGTGCTTGAGAAGTATACGGTCATGGAGGAGGATTTCATCGGTCTTTCTGCCGGGCTTCTTGAGCGTGCGGCAAAGCAGACGGAGATCGAACCCAAGGAGGGATCTGTCGGGTCGGTGCCGATCGATCACCACTTTAATGTGCGCGGGATCGGGACGGTGATCCTTGGATGCGTTGCCGACGGCTGGATCAGGAAGCATGATAAGATGCGGGTCGAGCCGCTGGGCAAGACTGCGCAGATCAGGTCGGTGCAGAAGCATGATGATGATTTTGCCTGGGCGTATGCGGGCGACCGTGTGGGCTGCGCTTTGAAGGATGTGGATGCGGAGGAGCTGGACCGCGGGTTCGTTCTCACGACCGATCCGAAGGTGACCCACACGACGACAGTCACGGGGGATGCACGTCTGGTGAAGTACTGGCCGGGAGAGATCAAGGAGCAGATGGTCGTTTCCGTCGGACACTGGATGCAGTTTTTGTCCGCACGGGTGACGAAGGTGGAGAATGGTTCCGACTGGCATGCACCGAAGCTGACGCTGGAGATGGAGACGCCGCTTGTGTATAAACCGGGCGATTCTGCGGTGATCCATTATCTGGACGGGGGCAAGCTGCGTATCGTCGGGACGATCACTCTTCCCTGATCTTTTTTTTTTACGCGGCATTCGAAGGGCTGATCTGACTGATACTGCCGGGTGTGTCTGCGATGAATCCGGCGCAGGGCAGATTATGGCCCTGATGTTGATGCTGATTTCGTGTAGAGACGGGCAGGATGCTGAAAGCTGACGAAACGCCGGCACGTCATTCTTTTTAATCTGCCAAACCTATATTCTATCATACGATGACAGCATTTCACCATGGTCTCCTGAATGAGCAGCCGGTATCCCTGACGGTGAACGGACGAGGGCTCGTGACCGTGATGATGCTGAATGAGATGGCCGCAGAGTTTGCGGCCGGCTATCTGACGACGGAAGGGATCGTGCCGTATGCGGATATCGAGTCGGTGATGCTGACGGAAACAGGTGTGAGCGTGCTGACGAAGAATCCTTTCAAAGTGCTTCTCCCCAAAAAAAGCGTGCTCTCCGGATGCGGGGGCACGGCGTCGTATCTGGATCCGGAAAAGATGCCGGTGCTTGAGTGCTGCATCCCGGTGCCGAAGGATATTTTGACCCATGCATTTTCAGGCGGCGTGATCAAAGCAGGAGGGTTTGGGGTGAAGGCGTTTGCCGAGGGAAAACTCGCGGCATCTACAGAGGATATCGGTCAGTTCACGGCTCTGGATAAGGCGGTCGGCCGATTACTCGCAGAGGGGATCCCGCCGGAGAGCACCGCTGTTCTCGTTTCCGGAAAGGTGACGGCGGATCTCGTCAGAAAGTGTCTGCATGCAAAAATATCGGTGCTGGCGTCGAAACTGCCGCCGACCTATCTGGCGGCCGAAGTGGCGAAGAACGGGAAACTGACGCTGGTGTATTGAAGCGAAGACAGGATGCAAACGCCTTGATAAATGCACTTATATGTCCATGAAGTATTTTGACTTCGTGTACGGCATTCGTTTTGACATAAGAGAAAAACCAACCGCGAATCGGCGCGAATCACGCAAGCCTTCGGCTTGCTCCCAGAATCGGATTTGCTCTTCCTCACTTTCGCAATCCAGCTTCGCTGTCTTGCTCATCCCTCATCGGGAGCGTTCGGGCAAATCCTTTCGCCGCCCCAGCGGCTCATACTTTTCTTTTTTTATATTCTCAATCAACGTATATCTATTTCTCTTGCTTAAACAACACAATACATATTATGGGTACATTGAAAAATGATTCAAAGTCAGACTTGGGTACACCCGGAGTGAATAAAGTATATGGAGCAATTGGTTGTTATGATATTCTTTCTGATGCCCGAGCATTTACTTCATGGATAGAGAAAAAATATCCGGATATCAATATACACGAACTCTTTCCCGGTTATTCATACTGCATTGATTTAATTGTGGGACTGTTTGCCAGAGGAATTCATGAGGACGAAACATTTGGATTAACATCTGATATTGGTTTTGACCGCCCCGTGTTCGATGGAAGTCCTCCTGAGAAAATGGATCTCAACTGTGAGAAAGCACGCCTACTTTATATTTTGAGCTGCGATGTTAAAAAAATCAAGTCATCAGAAAACTTTTCAAAATCTCGGCATCCACTCAACGACTTGAAGCGTAATGTTCTGGATATCTTTGCCAATCATCTCAAAGAAAATGCCTATTCAAATCTTCCTAATCCTAAAAACGAACTATATTCATATTTAATTAAAGGAAGCGTGTGGTCATATTTCTCAAATATTGTTGGTTCCGGAATCCCAGGAGCTGAGGATATTACTCCATTACACTCTTCAAAAGAGGAGGATGTAATAATAGAGGGAACTCAAGAATGGGAGGAATACATCAATTCAGATGATTATGGGGCGACGGATATTCTAATTCGAGGCTACTGTTATTCTCTGGAATATCTGATAGATCAACTGTTTCCAAATTTACTGAATGAAGAATGTTTGAACTATTTACATAACATTGAAAAATGGAATAAAATCAACTATATTTATAGCTATTTAGATAACCAAATATTTAGCAGTCTTGATAAAATCCATGAAAAATACTGGTATCTTAAGCCATTCAAAAATGATAAGAAACTTGCAAAAAAGTCACTTTCAACTATCCTTGACAAATCAATAGAACATCCTAAAATATCATTAAAAGAACAACTAGACCAAATATTTCTTTGGTATGAGGTGGGTTTTCTCGATGCTTCCGCTGGTCCTTTCTCTGGAATGATCACTCTCAGGACATTGTTGACAGGAGCTGTTACTATAAGAAAGCAAATGAAAAACCCAGAACCAGTTCAGGTTCGCATTTTCAAGCATCAATGTTGTGATGGTTATGATTATAGTTATGCAATTCTGATGGAAGGATATGGTTACGCAATGGATTCTTCTGGCTGGATTGTATTTTTTGATACGGACACCGATTATTCGGGAACAGGCAGTCAATATCATCAGTTGATTGATAATGATATTCAACGATATACGGAATATCTTAATGTTGTTTCATTTGAGGTTAAAAAAGAGAGGTTTGAAGATTATGTTATGGGAATTGATGTCGCAACCCAAAATGGACATTCAGTTACGGTCATTAAACGCCAAGATAAAGAAATAGAGCGAGGAAAGCAGAAAGTTCGTGAAATCCAAAAGAGAATGGAAAAAACAAATGATGTAATTCATTCAGCAAGGGGATTGATAATGGAATTGCTGACATATTATGATCTATCTCGCAATCTAGACACTTCAAAGAACTTAGATTGGAATATTGCTCAAAATAAACATGAAATTGATATAACCTATATGCGTAATGATGACACAGCAATCTTTGGGGAATGCAAGGTTTCAGCAGAGACGATCAATCTTGATGAAGAGATGAAAGATCTGGTTGATAAAATGAAAAACTGTAAACCCAATGTTGGCAATAAAATAGGACATTTCTTCTTTTTTGATAAATTATCTGAGAAGAAAATTGCCAATTTCAATGAATTAAAACAGAATTATTCTCAAGGTGATGTGATTATAGATGGGTATGATGTATTATCTGAGAAGCTATCCAGAGATCAACATTGGAAAAGTAAGAAGATAGATAAATTGGAGGAGATTCTGAAATATAATGAGAAAAAAATATAATAACCGTTATATTGTTTGGTAAGGATCCACTAATTCTTATTGGGAGGCGCTGGGGCGCCGATAGGATTTGCCCGAACGCTCCCGATGAGGGATGAGCAAGACAGCGAAGCTGGATTGCGAAAGTGAGGAAGAGCAAATCCGATTCTGGGAGCAAGCCGAAGGCTTGCGGGATTCGCGCCGATTCGCGGTTGGTTTTTTCTCAGGTTTCCACACCCAGCAAACTCCTTTACGAATTAGAGTTACCCAAACTCTGCATAAAGCTTATTTAAAAAAGAGAGATTAGAAGATATTCAGAGAATTATTTTCTCAGCTGAATGATCAGCTTCGCCACATTATCCCCGAACTTCTCCAGCGTCGCCATACCCTCCGCATCATTCGCCACATCTCCCGGCGCATGACCAAACGCGATGTTCCAGTACGTAGAACCGCAGACGATCATATCCGAAATGAAAAAGGACATCAGCATCTCCTGCAGCGTCGAAGTCAGACCGCCCCGGCGTGCCACAACAACCGGACCGCCGACCTTCCCTGAAAGCCAGTTCCCGTTCGACCGGGCGATCATCGAGACTCGCTGAATAAGATTCATCACATCCCCGCGTGCAGTTCCAAAATACACCGGAGCGCCGATAATAAAACCGTCCGCCGCCCGGATATCATCCAGCATATCATTCAGCCCGTCCTTCAGACTGCACTTCCCGTTCTTCTTACACTCCCCGCAGGCGATACATCCCTGGATCGGATTACCGCGAAGCGAGATGATCTTTGCCGAGAGTCCCCTCTTCTCGATCGCAGCTTTGCAAACATTCAGTGCATACTCGGTATTTCCTTTCGCCCGCGGGCTTCCGGAGATCAAAACGACATCTGTCATACGTATACCTTGTTTCCAAGATGTAAAAAAGATGAATGTTAGTTCGTAACAACGCGGGTGTTCTTACCCATCAGCTTCCCGCACTGGATCTTGCCCATCACTAAAATATTGACACCCCTGACCTCGGCAGAAATGACCCCCGGACGAAGCAGAACATTCCCGTCCGACCGGATCACCCGCACTTTCGCATTATCGCACACCGTCAGCTGCTCCGTCCCTGCATTCAGCTCCCCTTCGATCACCGAATCATGACAGACAACCGCCCCATTACACGTCACATTCCCGGCAACATGCGATTCGGGACACAAAAAAAGTTTCCCCGTGACCACAAGATCACGCCAGAAATACGTCCGGGGCGGAACAAGAAAGTCTCCCTCGATCATTACAGAGCCCCGGAAGTAGGATCCTGCCTCCGCCATGTGCAGATTATCTTTTACTAATATGTTCATGCTACCCCAAGTATGCTTATTAATCCTTCAACCTCACGGATATTAATATGTTCTGAATTACCGGGCCCTTCACAGAAAAACTGAAAGGATTTCCATCAGCAGAAACACAAAGAGGGCCGCAAACATCCCGTACTTGAGATACATCGTAGAACCGGAAGCAGAAAGCTGATGCGGATCATCACATCCAAGCGTCCGGATCGTCACCAGAATGATGAACGCATCCACCACGCCGATCAGCACCAGATAAACGATGCCCCAGGTCAGGAATGGAACGAAACTGAAGAGCACGGCGCACAGAACAAAAATCACCGCGAGAACGCCGGTCCGCCTCACCCCGATCCGCATCGGAAGGGTCCTTGCCCCGCCGATCCGGTCCCCCTCGATATCCTCGGCATCCTTGAGAAGTTCGCGTGCCAGCGTTCCAAAGAACGTGATCGCAAACAGCGGCAGCATCACCAAAAACGACTCAGGGCCGACCAGAAACCCGCCGAAGAGAAAGATGCTCCCCGAAAGATACGCAACGCTCAGATTACCCAGCAGAGGGATCCCCTTGAACTTCGCCGCATAGATGATCAGAAGGACAGTATTCAAAACAGCGACCCCAAGACACCAGACGTTCGTGAAACAGACCGCGATGATCCCTGCGCCAAAAAGCAGAGCCGCCCACACTAAAGCTCCCCGCGGCGTGACCGCACCCGACGGGATCGGACGGTCCGGCCTGTTCACTTTATCGATCTCCAGATCGAAGTAATCGTTCAGTACGTTTCCTGCTGCGCAGATCACAAGGACGATAAAAAACAGCAGCGCTGCAAACAGCGGCTGCGTCCCTCCTGCGATAAAGTAGGCGATGCCTGCGGTGATCCCCGAGACGCCCGCGTTCATCGGACGGATGATCTTTCCATAACCAGCCAGACTCATGTATCAGTATGTGTGGGTGTGCCGCTTCGAAAAAGATATCCCCGTGAAGCCCGAATAATTATGAGAATCAGGGCATGTAGCCAAGCCAGGATATGGCGTCAGCCTCCTAAGCTGAATATCTAGGGTTCGAATCCCTACATGCCCGTTTACAT
>JAYFOG010000058.1:0-6206 GCA_034932965.1 Methanocorpusculum sp. | reverse complement strand
CGATGACTTACATATATATCACAATTAAAGGTGTCTACAGTAAATGCGAGTGTTTTTTATAGGATTTGGACAAGCAGGAGGAAAGATCGTGGATATGTTCCTGGCACAGGACAAAAAGTTAGGATCCACGAGCTTCCGCGGCATTGTTATCAACACTGCCCGGACCGATCTGATGGGGGTAAAGTACATCCCTATGGAGGATCGTCTTCTGATTGGCCAGACAATGGTCAAAGGTCACGGGGTCGGAACCGATAACGTGACCGGTGCAAAGGTGGCAGCAGATGAGATCGATACAATCATCAACGCCATCGACAAACGCGGGACCCATGATGTCGATGCATTCGTCGTCTGTGCAGGTCTTGGCGGGGGAACAGGTTCTGGTGGTGCTCCTGTTCTCTGCCGTCATTTAAAGCGTATATACCGCGAACCGGTCTATGCTCTCGGTATTATCCCTGCCCCCGAAGAAGGACGTCTCTATTCCCTGAATGCCGCCCGGAGTTTATCCACGCTGGTGAACGAGGCCGACAACGTTATCGTCTTTGACAATAGTGCCTGGAAGAACGACGGCGAGAGTGTGAAGAGTGCGTTCGACCGGCTCAATGAGGAGATCGTCCGCAGGTTCGGCGTTCTTTTCCGTGCCGGCGAGGTCAACAAGTTTGGTGTTGGTGAGATGGTTGTCGACTCCAGTGAGATAATCAACACTCTGCGTGGCGGAGGGATATCTTCTGTTGGTTATGCCATCAGTGAGGCTCTTCCAAAAGGCGGGAAATCGTCATCCAGATCAAGCGGCGGTCTTCTTGGCGGTCTTCTCGGCAAGAAGGACAAACGTCAGGAGCCTCATATCGATATCACTTCAACTGAGGATAAATCCGCGAAGATCATCGGTCTTGTCCGCCGTGCCATGCTTGGACGGCTGACCCTCCCCTGTGATTACTCGACAGCTGAGCGTGCCCTCGTTCTGGTCGCCGGTCCGCCGACGGAGCTTGACCGCAAAGGCGTGGAGAAGTCCAAGAGCTGGGTCGAGGAAAATATTGCCGGCGTCGAGGTTCGCGGCGGCGATTATCCGGTCGACAGCGGCTATGTTGCAGCAGTCGTTCTGCTTGCAACGATCGGCAATGCTCCGCGTATCCGCGAGCTGATGGAGCTTGCAAAGGAAGCAAAGGAAGAGGTCGTGCGGTCTCGTGAGCGTGCCACGTCATCGATGTTTGAGGATGGGATCGATCCCTTGTTTGAATGAGGACACAATGAAAAAAATAACATATATATTAGCAGCACTTCTGGTCTGTGCAGTGTTCATCGGCACCGGATCGGCATTTACGTATACGAACGGAGCAACGATCGACCCGTCCGGGTCTTTGAGTCCTGGTGAAGCGGTAACTGCTTCTATGACCATTTCTCTCCCAAAGGACAGTATCAGCACGTCAGGTTCTCTCAAACTGACGACCGCACTTCGGGATTCAACGCATTGGACCGTTTATGTATACAAAGGAACGGTTGTCAATAATCAAACCAGCAGTGATTCGTTGATCACGACCTTCACTTCCTCGAGTTTCGCCTATACCATCTCCGGATTCGTTCTGGATTACGATCAGCCGGTCACTCTGTATATCGCTCTCAGCGGGCTTGTTCCCGATAGTTTGAAAGGTCAGTCTATTACCGTTCTCAAAATCGATCAGGACTCAGGATCGGCAACAGCGAGCGGTTATTCAACCTACTCTTCCCCTGCACAGAAGGTCTATAATCCGGATGACTTTACCGGCATGCTCGCGGAGACACAGGAACAGATCACTTCTCTTGAGTCGCGTGTTTCTGTGTATACATCGTACGGGGTCGATGTGGCCTCCGTGGTCACGAATCTGGAGTCTGCGAAGACCTCTCTTGCGGCGGCAAAATCCGCGGGAACCGCAGATATTTCGGTTGCCAACAAAAAACTGGAAGCTGCGGCCACTTCGTTAAAAGCAGCTGAAAAAGCCTTGTCTCTTGCCGGTCTGACTGCTATCAAAGCAAATACGGACGCAGTCGATCTCATCATCACCGAATTATATGGAAAGGGCTGGGATACCGAAGCAAAACTTCTTGCAACGACCAACCAGGGTATCAAAAATACCTACGATGTAGCCGCTATCTCCTACAACTCCGGCGGTTCGCCGAACGTTGACGAGACCCTCAAGGCATCGGTACAGGCATTAGCTGACGGAACTGCATATAAGGAAAGTGCCTCAGCCTCGCCTCTTGCTGCAGTCGGCAGTGTTCTCCCAATCATAATTGTGATCGTCGTTTCGGTCGTCGTTGTCGTCGGCGCGATCTTTTTCATTCGAAGACGCAGAGGCGGCTGGGACGAGCTTGGATAAAAACGTAATTTCTGAGGAGACTTCTCTCCTCTTTGACACCTTTTTTTAACTCAGTGATTTTATTTAGTGAAAGAGTTCGTCCATATACTCTACGGATCTTCCTTCCGACTCCTTCTTCGTAAACACCGTGATCACATCGCCCGGCATAAACGTGACATTCCCGCTTGGAATGATCAGCTTTCCCCCCCTCCGGATCGCAATATACAGCATGTCTTTCATATCGGAAACATCTTTCACCGTCCTGTTCACGCCTTTCGCCCCGTCGCTTGCGGTCACTTCGAAGATGCTGCCGCCCTCTATCGATGCTAAAAGCTGGGTGTCCGGGTTTTCCGACCAGAGATAAAGACTGCGTGCCACGATCTCATCCGGATTCTCACTTATCCGGACACCCACTTCTTTGAACAGATCAGCATGTTCTTTCTGATTCACGATCGAAACCAGGGTTTTCACCGCATATTTCTTCGCAAGCCAGCAGGCCATAAGATTCAGCGCATCATCACTCGTCGTCGCGACTAGAGCGTCGGCCCGGTCGATGCCGGCATCCTCGAGAATGGCCTTATCGGTTGCATTTCCGGCGATCGCGAGAAGATCATGCTGAGACAGGATGTCTGCACACTTCTCTTCATCCTTATCGATGACCACAACACTATGCCCATTCTCCGACGCAATCCCGGCAAGACTTCTTCCGATTCCACCCAGACCAACGATGATGAGATACATGGAAAATCGTATGATGTCAGGTGGTATTATATCTATTCCCTGAAATATACGTATCCGATGAAAATTTGTGGTGTCGATGAGGCAGGCAAAGGCCCGGTCCTTGGTCCGATGGTCACCGCAGGTGTTCTTATATCGGACCCGGATGAACTGACGGCACTGGGAATCAAAGACTCCAAAAGACTCTCCCCGAAAAAACGCGAGAGCCTCTTTGATGAAATCACTGCTTCATGGCAGACCTGTACTGTTGTCCGAAGTCCTCTTGAGATCGATTCGCGTGAAGGAACAATGAATATATTCACTGCCTCCTGCCATGCGGACGTTGTCCGGGGCCTTCACGCCGATCTCATCTATCTTGATGCCTGCGATGTGAACGCAAAGCGTTTTGGCGAGAACGTTCTCCGGCTGAGCGGCATCTCTGCTGAGATCCGTTCAGAACACAAAGCAGACGCAAAATTCCCTGTGGTCGGCGCAGCAAGTATCGTAGCGAAAGTTACCCGCGACCGGTGTATCGCCGAACTCAAAAACGAATACGGCGAGATCGGAAGCGGCTACCCGTCGGATTCTCTCACGATCTCCTTTCTTACTGAATATATCCGCGATCACGGCAAAGCTCCTGCCTGCGCCCGCCGATCCTGGCAGACCGTACGGGATATCATGAACCGTTCGTCCCAGACCGGTCTCTCTGACTTCTTCTAAACAACCTCTTAATCTTTCACCTCCAATACATAGAGAATGGATCTGGGCTGGCTAATTCCGGTATTAATTGCAGTGATGATGTATGCCTGCATATGCTTCGCCATCGTAAAATACAATATTCTGCCGAATACTTTTTCCTTCACGGGTCCTTTTCTGATGATCAAAACGACCCGTACCGGTATTTTTGACAAACTCTCCGGATGGAAGCGTCTTCTTCTCATATATGGAAATGTCGGCGTCATTTTGACCGTTCTCTGCGGCATCGCCGTTACGCTGTTATTTGTCTTCACGGCATTCATGAGCCTTTTCATCGATACGGAACCGATCGCCCCGCAGAATCTTCTGCTGATCCCGGGAATAAATGAGTATGTCCCCTCGACCTTTGCCGTCTGGTTCGCCCTTATTTTTGCGATGTTCATCCACGAGTTCGGACACGGGATCCTTTCCCGTGCAGAAAACATCAGGGTCAGATCCACGGGGATCCTTGCCTTCGTCATCCCGATCGGCGCTTTCGTCGAGCCGGATGAAGAGGACATCGCGAAGTCTTCGCTTGGAACAAAACTCAGACTCTATGCTGCCGGGATCACGAACAATCTGGTTGCGGGGGGCATTTGTCTCCTCGCTCTCGTGCTTCTTCTCGGTCTCGTCGTTCCCGGGTCATCCCCCTACGTGTACGGGGTGTATGAGGGCTATCCTGCCGACGAGGCCGGCGTAATGCCGGGCATGGTCGTGTATGCAATTGACAACACGTCCGTTTTCAGCCTCGCCGACATCTCTGCGTTTCTTGCAGAAACAAAGGTCAACCAGACGATAACCCTGCACGGCGCCTACCGCGGGACTCCCCAGACATATGACATCACGCTCACCTCGATACCGAAGGATCTTTCGGACCGTCTGTTATCTCCGGGAGAAAACACCGGATTTATCGGCGTTTCGTTCTCCGAACCGTCTGCCATAACAAACGCTCTCGCCAAGCTCATGTATCCTGATTCGCCGCTCCAGGCTGCCGGTTCGCTGCTGACCTTTGTGGTCCTGCCCTTCTCCTCGATCGCCGGATCGGATGCGCTGAGTTTTCTGATCGTCGACAGTCCCGACCCTGCTATTCTTTCAGCTCCGTTTGACGGTTTCTGGGAGATCATCCACATCCTCTCCTGGTGTGCCTGGATCAACATCCTTCTCGGCATATTCAACGCTCTCCCGCTCGGGCCGTTTGACGGCGGCCAGATGCTCCGTGAAAGTCTGCGTTCGTGGTTTGTCAGCCGGGGAAAGGATGAAAAGACGGCGTTTGGGATCTGCCGGAGCATTTCGTATATTCTTGTGCTCCTGATCATTATCCCTCTGATCATGCCGTATTTCCTCTAAGAGAAGATTAATTATCCCTCTACCTCACACATAACTATCATGAAGCGTATCGCAGTACTTGCATCAGGCCGCGGATCGAATTTCCAGGCCCTTATTGATGCTCTTGTTAAAGGCAGTATCAAAGGGAAACTTGTGGCCCTCATCACCGACAATAAGGAAGCGTATGCGATCGAACGTGCAAATACTGCCGGTGTTCCTGCTATTGTTCTGCATTACAAGGATTACTCATCCAAAGATGCGTATGAACGGGATCTTCTTACCGCTATGCAGGAGGTCGATGCCGATCTTTATGTTTGTGCGGGATATATGCGCATCATCGGTCCGGAGATCGCCCATGAATTTGCCGGGAAAATGATCAATATCCATCCGGCGCTTCTTCCGGCTTTTTCCGGCCTGCATGGACAGAAACAGGCTTTGGAGTACGGGGTGAAAATAGCTGGGTGCACGGTGCATTTCGTCGATGAAGGGCTCGACTCCGGCCCGATCATTTTACAAAAAGCCGTCGAGGTCCTGGATGACGACGATGAGGATTCCCTGTCGGAACGGATCTTGGAACAGGAACATACTGCATATCCGGAGGCTGTTGCTTTGTTTTGCGCCGATCGTCTGGAGGTATCCGGCCGGCGTGTGAAGATCCTTCCCGAGGCAAACAATCAATAGGTCTCAGGTACTATTGTATAAGGCATATTCCCTATGGCAAAAGCAGAGAAAGGCATCTCGCCAAAAAAAATCGCTCTGGAACGGATCGATATTTTGTTTGAGCGTGCAAAAGAGGTACAGACACAGCCGGAACTTTCATCCCGGTATGTATCTCTTGCCCGCGAGATGGCGATGAAGCAGCGTGTCCGTCTGAAGAAAGGTCACCGCCGCTCCTTCTGTCCGTCATGTCATGCCTTCTTTGTTCCCGGTAAAAATCTCCGGGTCCGGGTCCAGCATGGGAAGATCATCTATACGTGCGGTGTCTGCGGAGCAGTTACCCGTATCCCCCTCAATAAAAAAACCGAATCAAGGTGAAAAACAATCTCAGATATTACAGAATCCTATATCCAGACCCTGAAACCAACCATCTGGGTCGGT
>JAYFOG010000057.1:0-21208 GCA_034932965.1 Methanocorpusculum sp. | reverse complement strand
TTTTCGCCTCATCCTAAATTATTTAGGTTTTCAAACAGCTATACAGGAATATTACCATTGTCCTTTTGGATTAATGACACGTACAGATGTACGCTAATCTTATTCTCTTTCGCGATGCTAATTAATGGTTTCCTATTTGATTCAAAAATACTAGGTTATATTTTCAGAATCTTTTGAAAAATAGTTGTAGTTAATATGGAATTAGTATTAAGTTGTACTTAATTTTAATTAAGTACAACAAAACGTCCGAATCGTCTTATATGAAGTTCTTTTCCCATCTCATAGGGCACGCGCTCTCAGGCTGGCTAATATTAGAGAAAAAAAGTAACTCATTTCCCACTACTTTTCCGCGAAGTTTAATGGGTCTTTCACGAAAAAAGAATCAGCGGATCTCTGCAAAACACCGAATATGTTTATAAATAAATTCAGATCTCAACGAATTCGGGGATCTGCCTTTGCACTTCAGCTGCCACATCTTTCAGGGGGATATTCAGTTTTTGTGCAGCCTTTTTCATATCCTCAAACTCAGGCTTTACAGAAATGACCCGGCCGCAGTGTTTTGATACTTTCACCCGCACGGAAAACTCCTCTCCGGAAATCGTAAAAGGATAGGATCTCCGGATGCGTTCCGCCACGATCCGCGGCTCCTCTTTTACCCGTACGCCAAGAGTCCCCGTCTCTTCCATCAGGATCTCAGTCAGAGAACGGTACCGTTCAAGGGTTGTGATCACTGAGATCATGAAAACTGGACGATGCTTTTTCCCAAATCCCTGGGTAACGAATACATCAACTGCCCCTGCTGCCAAAAGCTTCTCCACAGCATAGCCGATAACCTCTCCTGACACGTCATCGATATTTGTCTCGAGAATAACGATTCGCTCCTCCGTCAGATCTGAAACCTCCCCCTCTACGATCAAAAGCCCGTACTCTTTTGCATATCTAGTTTTTACGGGTGTCATCGACGGGATAGACTGCCGAAAAACAGCGAGATGTGCCAAAAGTGCGGCGCCGGAAGGGGTCGTAAGTTCCTTACTGGTGGAATTATCAGAAACCGGCACCCGGTGCTGAGCACAGATATCCAGAGTTTCAGGGAGGCAGTTTCCAAGAGCAGGCGGCGTCGCATAGATCGGGTATGAAAGAAGATCCATCGCATCCAGCATTGCGATCGGACATAATACATCCTGAAGTATTTCGGTGATGGAAAAATTTCCCTCATGAAACTTCATGAATACAGATTCCAGATCAGAAAAAACTGCATGTGCCCTCTCTTTAGCAGCATCCGAGAATCCCAGTTTTTCCATTATTTTCTTGGGATCTTCTCCTTTGAGTCCTGACACTACATCAGCGGTATTTTTCCGCAGATCTTCGAGATCACCAAGATCAGAGAGAGCCGCCGTTAAGGCAGCTCCGCTGATACCTCCGATTCGCGGATCAATGAATAATGTTTTCATTCTGGGAATGGTTTTTCCATATTTGCATAGATCAGCTGGGCAAGTTTTGCAACCTCGATCGCCTTTTCTTTTGCACCAGGGATCGAACGGGTCAGATATGCCCCATCTTCTGCCTCTTTTGCTGCCGTTTTTGCGTCCTTATCAAACAGAGCGCCAACTGCCGCTGGTACCGTTATATTGATTATCGTATGACCGATATACTGAAGTTCCTGTGCGATGATCGCACCGCACTGGAGAGCAATTCCCCAGTCGGGATTGTCTTTGTTTTTACCTTCGAGTGCAAAAGCCGGCACCTCTTTTCCACTCAGATTCTCTACATGATAGGGCTTGCTGTCGATTTTGATGTCATAGGAAACATAGGAATCAAAACCCCAGTAACGTTCGGTGAACTTATCCGTCCGTCTTCCATGAGATCTGAGTTCCGTGAATTTCAACTCGATCTTATGACCGGTGAATTCGGAAAGAATTGCAGATCCCCTCTTCTCAACATAAGCTCTGCGTTCTTCATCCAGGAATTTTGCTGCATCGCCTAAAGATTTTCCACTTTTCATCATATCATAGGTTATTTCCGCACGGCGGTAGATCGCTCTGTCACGGACCCCTTCAGATGCTAAGATACAGGTATTTGTGATCTTCCCACGGCAGATCTGCTCGGCTTTTCGTGCGACGGTATTCAGACTGCAGATAGCAAGTTCAGGGTCAATGAATGAGTTCATCTTATATTCCCTGATTATGTCAGCTGCCGCAAACACATCGCCGCCGTTTTGCAGTAAAAGACGAATAGCAGGAACAATGTCTCCAATCACGTGACCAAGGGGTGCATTGACCGGTCCTCCGGAAAATCCTGCACCTATCATCGCTGCTTCTTCAAATCCGGCAAAAATTTCTGAAAATGCCATTGACCCGATCACAGATGACCCGCCGACATCTTTGAGAATAAGACCAAAGTCTCCTATGAGTGTTGCCGTATCATACTCTTCGTGAGTGCCGCGGATATGCAGTTTTTCCGGGAGTTTTGCTGCATCACGGGCGCCTTTGCCAGCCATATATGAGGAATTGACGGCTCCGAATTTTCCAAATGCTTCACCTAAAATCGCATCAGGATGGACGATTTCCATCGTCACTGCGGCCCCGATCAATGCCGGCCAAAGTCCAAGCGGGGTGACTCCGGTCCCTGCCATTGCATTGAGCATAGCTTTTGTTCCAACTTGTGCGGCATTGTAGGCAAGTTCCGGTATGTTGTTGTCTTCTCCAAGTGCTGAGTGACCGTAGATCGTCCCGCCTGAGATGAACCCGGGAAGCATCGATCCATCAACGCTGGTCAGTTTTTTCTCTTCAAGAGCTTTGTAGATCGCCATATAGGCGGGAAATGCCTGAACTCTATGGGTGGATTTTCCGGTTACCAAGGCAATGGCGCTGGTTCTGGCTCCGCCTGCATGCATTCGTGCCATTGCGCCGAGTTTTCTATTCCCCAGAGGAACACCTGACCGTGCTCCAGACCCTGCAAAGTAGGCAAGAGATGCAACGATCAAAGCGGCATTTTCAGGAGCAGCTCCTGAATTCATAGCCACCTTAACGGCTTTTTCGATGACTATATCCAGGGGGAGTTCGCCCTGAGATGCGTCAAGCACTGTCATTTTGTCAGCACAGTTTGTTTGCTTTCCGGAAATCGAGCAGAAAATATCTTCTATGATCGAGTTCGCGGCAGCATAGACTTGAAGGACAAGGGCGCCGTGACCTTTTGTTGCAGCCTCCAGTTTGTCGTTGGACATAGAGTCCGGCTGATATGTTGCCGCCATTGATGCGGCATACATGATTTTTTGCTTTGTGTCGTTGGTCATGAGATTCCACCTCTGATTTTGTGAGAGTTAGACTTTCAAACCATATATACATTTCACAATAGGTCATAAGTACATAAATTTATCCATGTGGTTGTGGTGAATTTATGTGTGTTGAAGGATGAGCGTGGGTGAATAGGTTCGAAAAAAGTAATTGGATTATATGCTGAGTTCTTCACGAAGCTCGGCAAGTGTTGCCTTTCTCTCCGCGTAGGCATCATGCTGGTGGATGCTTTCCTCATTGGTCTGCCGGATCGTGATATGGGTATCCCCGGGCAGATCGGTAAACGTGGAAACGACTCTTCTGGCCATCTCACGGACACAGTCTTCGACGAATCTGGCGTTCTTGTGGGCCGCCATCACGACATAGCTTTCGTCGCCGCGTTTCAGCAGCTCGTAGATCTTTGCGCTCATCGACTCTTTAAGGACCGTCACGATCTTTTCGAGCGGGACAATGATATCGCCGTCTGTTTCCACACAAAGAAAGCCGCGTCCGCGCTGGTTGTGGCTTGCCATTGGGATCTCATTGAAGAACGCATCGATCTTCTCTTCGGGGATCTCGAGCTGCTCCATAACATGCATCGCGTGATCCTTCATGATGTTTTGTGCGCACGGACATGCCGTGATACCTGTGACCTCGGCGCCGACGCTTTTTCTGACGATCGGCTTGCCGTTCGTTCTCTGGGCAACCGCATGTGCGTAGACATTGATGACCTCCTGGCATGACGTCTTTGAGACCGGTGTCTCGCGGTTCATCATATAGAAGCTTTTCATAAAAACTTCCGTGCGGTCTGCATATTCATGATGATCGAGTAGTTTTCGTGAAACGATCCCGCATACATCCTCAATACCTTTGACATCACCGCTCGTTGCCTGCTGGAGCACCTCGTCGATCACTTCAAAATTTCTGGAAAGGTTTGCGCCTTTCAGACTGCTTGGCAGATCAACAAACACATCAAACTCTGAGATGAAAATAGCTGGTCTGGTCTTTCCGGGTCTGCCGACCTCGACAAGTTTTCTGACATTTTTCACACCAACACGCGTCAGGCTGATTCTCACATCCGGGGCGGTGGACTGCACATCTGGTAATGACATTATATATCGTGTCCTGTTTTCGTTAGTATGCCGTTTGTGGTTTTAAAAGGCAAGTCAACGTGTAACTATGTGTATGGGGATGAGGGTATATAATTTTATACGTATGCGGACTCCATCTACTCCTACAGATATGATGCAAAAATATCCTGTGACTGATAAAGATATCTCTTTTATTTCTGAAAAATGCGTTGCGATCCTTGGATACGGCTCGCAGGGACGCGCCCAGGCCAAAAATCTTCGCGACAGCGGTATTCCGGTCATCATCGGGAATCGTCAGGGAAAAAGCTTCGATCAGGCTGTTTCCGATGGATTTTCCGTCATGTCCGTCCGGAATGCTGTCATGCGCTCCGATATTCTTGCAGTTTTCTTTCCCGACGAGTCAGCCGCGGAGATCTATGCAGAAGAGATCGCTCCGTTTCTCAAAGAAGGCCAGTGTCTGGTGTTTGCCCACGGGTTCAACATCCATTTCGGCTTCATAACTCCGCCAAAATTCACCGACGTCGTCCTTGTTGCTCCAAAAGGAGTGGGCCCGATGGTCAGAAAACTGTATCAGGAAGGGTCCGGTGTCCCCGCACTCGTCTCCGTCCATCAGGATCATACCGGGCGCGCACTCAGCACCGCTCTCGGGTATGCCGCCGGCATCGGCTCGGCCCGCTCGGCAGTACTTGCCTCGACGTTTCGAGACGAAACCGAGACGGATCTTTTTGGTGAACAGGCGGTCATCTGCGGAGGTCTGCCCGCTCTGATATCGGCGGCGTATGACACCCTTGTTGATGCCGGCTACCCTCCGGAACTTGCCTTCTCCGAGTGTGCCCATGAAGTAAAACTGGTCGTCGACCTCATCTACGAAGGCGGCTTTTCAAAGATGCATGACTTCGTCTCAAAAACCGCAGGATACGGCGGGATCACCCGCGGCGGCCGCGTCATCGGAGAAGGATCCAGAAAAGAGATGACCCGGATCCTGAACGAGATCCGGTCCGGCGCATTTGCAGATGAATGGATGGCGGAAAAACGCTCAGGCAGCAAAAAGTATGCCGCTCTTGTCGATCAGGTCAGACAGAGCGGGATCGAAACGACCGGCGAAACATTCCGTGATCTCCTGAAATGATCACTTCGGAAAACAGAGCTTTCTGACCGTGGTCCCCTCTAGGAGAAGCTTTCCCTCGCGGAGAAGCCTGCTGACCTCCCGTTCGAGCTCCTCCCGCTCCCGCCCTTTTGCCGCCCCGAAATACGGGTGCGTGTTCAGCTGAAGCCTCACGGTCTTCGCCCGTTCCAGTCCCAGAAGAAACGAGATGAACTCAGGCGTAGTGAGTATCCCGTCGACTTCTTTTGCTCCGGCAAGGATCATCTTTGCGGGACTGCCTGCGGGTATGATCTTTTTCACCTGCCGGTCCCCGCAGACATCGCAGTTTTCGCACGCTTTTATCTCCTCATCAAAGTACGATAAGAGCAGCTGCCGGCGGCACGATCCAGCCGTACAGTAGGCATACATCTGATCCAGCTTCTCTCTCGCGATCTCCGCTTTTTTCTTATCGGCAAACTCCCGCACGAGCATATTTTCGATCTTTCTCCGATCCCCGGCAGAGTAAAACAGCAGACATTCCCCTGGTTTTCCGTCCCTGCCGGCACGCCCCGTCTCCTGATAATACGACTCGATATCTTTTGGCATATGGGCATGGATCACATACCTGACATCCGGCTTATCGATCCCCATGCCGAAAGCGACCGTCGCACAGATCACCCTGATCGAGTTGTTCAGAAATCCCTCCTGGACCCTGCTTCGTTCCGGTGTCGGCAGACCTGCATGGTAGGGATTTGCCATGATATGGACCTTCCTCAGCCTTTCTGCCAGCTCTTCGGTGCTTGCGCGGGAAAAACAGTAGATGATCCCCGGATCATCCTTGTGCGCCGCGACAAAACTGATGATCTTCTGCATCCTCACCTGGGCGTTCGGCTCGGAAAAAGCCGCATACCGGAGATTTCTTCGGTCGAAACTGCCGATGAACTCCGCCGGATCTTTGAGCCGCAGTTCGCTTGTGATATCCTCCCTGACCCGCTGGGTCGCCGTCGCCGTGAAAGCTGCGAACGGAACTCCGGGAAACCTCTCCCGCAGATGCTTTATCTCCCGGTATTCCGGTCTGAACTGATGGCCCCACATGGAAATGCAGTGTGCCTCGTCCACGGCAAAAAGCGCCACCTTACATCCGGCAAGCGTGGCGGAAAACGCCTGAGTCACCGCCCGTTCCGGCGAAACATACAGGATCCTGATCTTTCCTTCCCGCATCTCCCGCTCGACCCTCTGACGTTCATCATAGGTCTGCAGGCTGTTGAGTGTCTCTACGGTAACTCCCTGATTCGAAAGTGCGTCCACCTGATCCTTCATCAGCGCGATCAAAGGAGAGATAACGATCGTCATTCCATCCAGCATCAGGGCCGGGAGCTGATAACAGAGGGATTTTCCCCCGCCGGTCGCCATTACTGCGAGCACATCCCGCCCGCAGACGATCGTCTCGATGATCTCCTGCTGGTTTGGACGAAACGTCTGATGATGGAAGTATCTTTCCAGAGTCTGCTGTATCCCTTTTGTCATGAAATCCTATGCGGGTGCCATTCTTCCCTTTTATTTTGGTGTCTGCAGGGTATGCACTTTTCTCTTATCTGCGTTATTCGCTGCTCAGCTTTGGGGAATGGGCAGTATTATTCATACCAGGTACTCCGAAAAGTCAGAGACCAGGGCCCTGTCAAGTTCCTGTTCGTTCCCGACGCTTGTCTCCGTAAAAAGAAAAGCGAACAGTCCCATTTCCGGAGCATCGATCCTGCGGACGTCAAGAACATGTTCAAACTCCCTGTAGAGTCTGCCAAAGTCAAATCTGTCGCTATCTATCTCTTTTCCTCCCTTGTCGAGCAGGATCATGCTGTATATCTTTCCAAGTTTTTTGGTGAGAATGTCCTCAAAATCAGGTTTGATCTGATTCAGATAGCAGTCGACCGTGTTAATACCGTACGCAAAATACGCTATATCCGTAGAACACGAACCGGTGAATCTCAGCGGATTGAATTCTATTGGTATGATATCATCATCGGTAACCCTGACTTCTATATGCATCGGAAAATCAGTTATGTTCAATTGAGTATTGATGCGTTCAAGGAACCGCGTAAACGGCTGAAGATACTGACGGATGATCTCTGCGGATGTATAATAAATCCTGTCTCTGACATCGGATTCTGATGCAAACCGGTGCGTCAGGATATTCAGTATGACTGGTTTGCCTTCCGTATCGTAATAAGCATCGATCGCATACTCCGTACCTCTGACGTACTGCTCAAGAATGAATGTTGATCCGATCACTGTCTCGGGAAAATCATCAGCCCATTTTCTCCTCTTCTCCTCAATGTCGGATACTGCATTTTTCAGATCATTTTCATCGAACAGCGCATAGACCCCGACACTGAAAAACCCGACCGACGGTTTCAGAATGACCGGGTAAGGGATCTTTGTATGATCGCCTGTCTGAAGTTCGTTCAGAGTGACCTCTTTAAAAAACAGATCAGGATAGAGATCGGATACGGTTTTACGAAACACTGCTTTGTTTTTCAGTATGTCGATCTTACGCACGATCATGCTGTTTGGCAGATTCGTATAGATCCAGTCAAGAGCGTGTTCGGAAACGGTATAGAGTCGTTCGCCGTCATGATATCTCTTTACCGCCTCTTTCGTGCTTATGAAATTAAGAGCGTTTCCTCTGCTGCTGGAAACTGCGTAATCGTTTTCAAGTACAGGAATATTATCAGATGCGAGATATTCCAGCAGAAAGTCGGAGATATATGGTTCTTCAAGAATTATCATATAATAAACCTCAATAAATTATCTAAATTTATATGAATTTACCGTTAATCAAGGTGATGCATGTCTGTGTGACAAGGTACCGGGTAAATATTTTTCAGATACCCGGAATGTAGGAGGCCAGTTCTTTATAATAGGGGATATACACGATCCGCGAGTTTTCCACCGTGAAATCATATCTGAGGACCTGCAGGATCCCCGGCTTTTCCGTCTCGTATCTGAGATACAGAAACTCCGTCAGCTCGCGTGCCGTACTCTGATTGATCAGAATAGGCATATATGTGCCGTCACTTCCGCCCATCACCTCAACGATTTCGGGGTTTCGGATCGTCAGATCGATCTCCCAGGGCTCCGCAAGATACCGGGGGATATCGGCCGCACAAATATAATAACTGCGTTTTCCGGCAATGTTTGGAAGTCCTGTCGCCGTATCTCCGCCGGCGAGCCGGTCGGTCACCTCGAAGTTTACATCGAAGCGCCAGAATGGAATATACTCCGGTTCAACTCCTTTCATCGCCACCTTCGCCAGAAGATCGGGTTTTGCCAGATCATAAGGCACGATCTTCACCGTGTCAGCGGTGATATCCAGAAGATGGCCGCACCCCTTGCACGGGATCACCACCTCTCCCCACGGCTGTTTGAGCTCTTCTCCGCAGAGCGGGCACTGAAGCACGGTCGATTCATGATTCAGGATCTCCTGATCGGTCAGCTGTTTCGGGATCCTGACCGCAGGACGAAGCGTTGAGATGTGCTGCATCGTTCCTGACGCCACGAAGGTTTTTCCTTCCTTGAACGCCGGATATCCCGCCATACACAGGGCAATACCCAGAAGAAGCAGAATGATCTGGAACATCTCGACCAGATGATAAGGTCCGGCATGAATCAGCATCGCGATCGACGCACCGATCATGATCCCTCCCGCGGCAAGGGAGAGGATCATCATCCGGGTCCTTGCGGTCAGATTGATCGGCGCCGTTCCGCCGAGCACCTCGCCTTTAACTCCATCTACGACCGCCGTGAAGTGTCCGCCTTTGTACGCGTAGTGGGCGATCCAGACCGGAGCATACACCAGTTCGAAGACCTTCGGAATGAGAAACGACTTTTTCAGCGTGATGGTGTCGATCCGCTTTTCAACGGCATTTTTGATCATCCCGTGCACCGCTTCCCGTCCGCGTCTGCTTGCCTCGATCGCAGAACCGCCAGGCTCCATCGAAACGACCGAACCCCGGATGTAGGGTATCTCCCCGCCGGGATCCAGCCAGAGTTTTCCGATACCGTATTTGCCCGTATCACAGGCGCACTCCGTCCAGATGAACTCCTCATCGATCAGCTCCTCGAAGATGTTTCTGATCACATTGCCCGTCTGCTCGGTATACTCCGAGTAGCCGCAGGCGACAGCCTTTCCCTGGGCAACAAACCGCCAGAAGGGCAGATACAGCAGATAGAGTTCGCTGACAACGGCATGCTGCGCCAGATCGGGCGCTTTGATCCCTTTTGCAAACCATGTGCGCAGCGTCCGGTCGGCGACCCCTTTGGTGATCTTCGCTTTGTACCGGAACTCGGCGACCTGATCCTCGACCGAACGTTCAAGCCCCATCCTTTCCCTCCTTTCGTTTGAGGCTGATCACGCCGAGCATCTCGCTTTGATACAAAAAGAACATCAGCAGTCCCGCTACCAGAAGGAAAAGCCAGGGACTGAAGTACACCGCGGTCAGTGAGAGGATCATCACCGGGATACAGGCGATCAGCGCGGTTTTCCGCCAGTTCACCGGCTCTTTGATCGGATGCCACTCGTCATACACCTGTCCGGAGACCGCGTCCACCTCGACCATATAGATGGTGTTTTTTACTTTGTAACTGATCAGCCAGAGCGGAATTCCGATCAGCTCCTCGGACCGGGCGATCCCGTGTAGCTCGGGGTAATACACACTGGAAAAAACGGTGGCCGGCAGAATGGCGGCATCCTGCGGGACCGGGATCACCGGAGAATCTTCCCGCTGTATATTCTGCAGACCGGAAAGAAGTGTTCCGCAGGCAGGACGGTAGATGACAACATCACTGCATCCATCCTCTCTCGTATATTTCCAGAAGGGATAGTAGAGCATCACCGCTTTCCCGAACCTGATCTTTTCGGTCGGGATAAACGGCTTTGTGTCCGATTCCAGCCACATCTGTGCGAGCTCACGCGCCCGCTCTTCGTCGACTGCGGGAGCGATCACGCCGGAGCACTGCAGAGAAGCAGGTATTCCTTCTGGTGTTTCTGCCATAAATGAGTCAATATATTTACGTTCATTGACATAGATGTTTTCTTGCCTCATCCCCGAAAAATCAGCAGGTCGGCATCATATAGGGAGCATATTTATATCTATCATGCACATAATTATACATCAAAGTATATTGTTGTGATAATCGATGCTGAATATAACCACGTTTCTCGATGCAAACTCCTGCCGCCTGGCAAAACCGGTCTTTTTCTGCCCGGAACGAAACACCTCCTACACCTCCGCTGAAATACTCTCGATAAGTTCCGCGATCGCCCGCGACCTCCTCTCCCTCGGCGCCGTCAAAGGCGACCGGATCATCCTCTATATGAACAGTAGCCCCGAATACCTCTTCTCCTACTTTGCCGTCTGGAGGATCGGCTGCGTCTCCGTTCCGACAAACCGCGTCTATACCCCAAGCGAACTTGCCTACATGGCGGAAAACTCAGGCGCGAAGATCTTCATCACCGATCCCGCAGGCGCAGCTGCCGCCCGCGGTCTGCCGGTCAGGATCTATGTGCCCGGCGACATCGAATCTCTGCGCGGCGAACCCCGTCTCCTGCCGGAACACACCGAACACGACGACCTCTGCCAGCTTCAGTATACATCCGGCACCACAGGAAAACCCAAAGGCGCCATGCTCACCCATGGAAACTGGCTCGCCGCGATCCACAACATCTGCGATGTTTTGACCTACAAACAAAACGATGTCTATCTCGGCATCTACCCGATGGGGCACGTCGGCCTCTCATGGGGCATCGCCGCAATGCGGGCTGGGGCCCTCTTTGTTATGATGGAGCGGTATGACTACGAAACCTACCTTGCACTCTGCAAAGAACACAAAGTCACCGTTCTCGCCGGCATGCCGCCGGTGATCCACTCACTCACCGAAGCTCCAGAGGGACCCGAGGAGAGCCTTGCGACCGTCAGAGAGATCATCTCCGGCGGCGGCCCCCTTCACCATGACATCTGGAAAAAATTCCACTACCGGTACAACATCCCGGTCATCAACGCCTACGGTCTTTCAGAGACCGTCGTTATCGGCACCGGGACTGTCATCCGCCCCGAGGATTACGCATCCGCCGACCGGTTCCAGAGCGTGGGACATCCCGTATGCTTCTCTGAAGTCAAGATCGTTGATGAGACCGACTCCTCAATCGAGATGCCGATCGATACGCCGGGCGAGATCGCTCTGCGGGGTCCGGCGGTCGCGAAAGGCTACTGGAACATGCCCAAAGAGACCGCCGCCTCGTTCCTTGAAGACGGCTGGTTCCTCACAGGGGACGTCGGATATCTCGACAAAGATCTGCGTCTTTGCCTAACTGACAGAAAAAAGGACATGATCGTCATGTCAGGCTGGAAAATTTATCCGACCGAGGTCGAAGAGGTCCTCATCGGTCACGAAGGGGTCGCCGAGATCGCGATCTTCGGGATCCCGGACGAACATCGGGGAGAGATGCCGGTAGCCGCTGTCGTTTGGCGGAGGGGCTGGGACAGCTCAGATAAAGAAGGCTCTCTTGTGGCTTTTGCCAAAGAGCGGCTTGCGGGGTATAAAGTCCCCCGCAGGATCATCACGGTGGATGCCCTCCCCCGGGTAAATGGCTGGAAGCTCCTGAGACGGGACCTTCGCGAACAATACTCATAACACCATACTCATCATGAAATCACGTGATATAGCACTCGTCGGCATTTTACTCGCCGCCGGAGCAATCGCCCGGTACATCTCCTTATTTGTGCCGGGGGCCATCGTCGCAAATCTGACGATCGCCTTCTACTGCCTTGCGATCATCCTCGTCGTCCCGAAGTTCAAAGAAGCTCTCGGGATAGGCGTTGTAGCCGGAATAATTTGTGCGGTCTTCTCGCACTCGATCTTTCCGCTGGGAAACCTCATCTCCGAGCCGATAGGCGCCGTGGTCTGTTTAGCGGTGTATAAACTCGTGAAAGACCATACCCGGCTGGCTCCTGCCATTGCTACGGCCGTGGCAACGCCCGCGAGCGGGTTTACCTTCATCACCGTCACCTGCTTCGTGATGTTCTTCACGACAGAGACCACCGTAGCCACCGTTCTGGCATTTGCCATTGCGCTGATCCCGATCGTTCTGAGCGCAATGCTCGTGAACGTGATCATCGCCCAGATCATCGCAATGCCCGCGACCTCGGTCATGCAGAAGACAAAAACCGTCATCAAAACCGTCCATACCAAGGCAGCGCCTTTAGAGCCGGTCGTTCTGGATGATCTTACGTTCACCTATCAGGGGGGAGATACCTCCGCTCTTGACCATATCTCGCTCAAAATAAACCCCGGCGAGTTCGTCATCGTGAACGGTCCCTCGGGAGCAGGAAAAACCACCCTCTCCCGTGCCTTGTCCGGTGTGCTCGTGCATGCATACGGCGGCACGATCACCGGTTCCGTCTCTCTCTATGGAAAATATGCCGATGAATACAAAGACGTGACCGAGCTTTCTGCAAAAGTCGGGATGGTATTTGACGATGCTGACGCCCAGCTCATCTTCACCACCGTCGAAGAGGAGATCCTCACCGGTCTCGAGACCCGGGATCTTCCCGAGGCCGAGGTGAGAAGGAAACTCGATGAGATCTACAAGATCACCTGCACGGGCCATTTAACGGACCGTGCCCCGCACAATCTCTCCGGCGGGCAGAAACAGCGTGTCGCGATGGCCGCCGCTCTCTCCCGCGAGACCCCTCTCCTTGTTCTGGACGAGGCGACCTCCGAGCTGGACAAAAACGCCAGACGCCAGGTGTATATGCTGTTAAAATCGCTCACCGCGAAAGGACACACGGTCGTTTTGATCGAGCATATGATCAGTGAGACGATCGGGTATGCCACCCGGATGATCACGATGAATGCGGGCAAGGTCGTCTACGACGGCGTTCCGCGGTCAGAGGAGATGACCTGTCCGGCGCTTGAAAAGACCGCCGCGACCAGCGAGGTCGTTCTCGAGGCAGCGCATATCACGCACAAATTCCCCGAGGTCCTTGCTCTGGATGATGTTTCGGTCTCCTTTTACAAAGGCGAGATCGCGGCGATCCTGGGAGAGAACGGATCGGGCAAGACGACGCTCGTCAAGCATCTGAACGGTCTTCTCCGTCCGGACTGCGGCTCGGTACTTCTCAACGGAGAGGATATCGCGTGCCGGTCGATCCCGGAGATCGCGAAGCATGTCGGTCTGGTGTTCCAGAATCCGGATACGATGCTGTTTGAAAACACCTGCGAAAAGGAGATCCTGTTTGGTCTGAAGAATATCGGCAAGTCCGATGCTTCTCCGGCTGATTCTCTTGCTGCGGTGGGTCTCGCCGGCAAGGCGAAGATGAATCCCCGGCATTTGAGCCGGGGCGAGCGGCAGAAGCTTGCTCTCGCCTGCGTTATTGCAACAGGCCAGGAGATCGTTATCATGGATGAGCCGACGACGGGTCTCGACCCGAAGGAGTCGTATGAGATCATGCGTGTTCTGACCGGGATGCGGAATGCCGGCAAGACGATCCTTATGGTAACACATGACCCCGTTCTCGCGGGTAAGTATGCGGACCGGGTCATCGAGATGGAAGCGGGTAAAATAACCGCTGTCCGCGGAGGTGAGTGAAATGGAAGATATTATGCAGTATATTCCGGGGAACCGGTTCGTTCACCGTCTGTCGCCGATGACGAAGATCTTCGTCGCGGTCGGTATGATGTTTGCGGCGATCTTTACGTCGAACCCGCTGCTTCTCTCGGGAATGGTCGTGTTTGTGCTGGTGTTCGCGGCGATCGGCGGGCTTTTGAAGCCGCTGATCCGTCAGGTCCCTCTGCTGTTCATTCTGGGTCTTGCTCTGGTCGTTTAGACGGTCCTTACGAGTGCGTCGGGAGATGTGCTGTTTGCGCTTCTGCCGAACGGGATGTTCCCGGTGACAACGGGGGCGATCATGTTTGCGGTGCAGATGGCTCTGCGGTTTGCGGTGCTGATCTTCTCGTTCCAGCTGCTGGTGATCTCGACGCAGCCCCGTGATCTGGTGAATGCGCTTTACACGCTCCGGATCCCGGGCGATTACGCGCTGATGTTTCTGATCGCGATCCGGTTTATCCCGACTCTGCAGAGAGAGGGTGTCCGGATCAATGAGGCGCAGCTTTCCCGCGGGTACTCCCCCGGAGGAGGCGTTATCGGGAAGCTGAAGCAGCTTGGCCCGGTGATGCTGCCGCTGATGCTGAATTCACTTGCAAAGGCGGATACGCTGGGGCTGACGATCGATATGCGGGGATACCGGAAAGCGTCGGAGCACCGGAGAAAGATGGTGTATCATGCGGCGGATTTCCTGACGGTTCTGATCGTTGCGGCGATCCTTTCAGGTATCGTGTATGTGACGTTTATTCTGTGAAGGGGGATGACCCTTTCTCTTTTTTTCTCATCTATTCGCACCACCCGCTTCCTCCTCCTCTTCAGCTCCCCTGTCGGAGAAGGAGAAGAGGGGGCTGTTTAAGGGGATGCGGGTGTACGGGTATGATGAAATTAAGTCCGGTGCAGGACGATTTTTCAACTGCCGGTTGAAACGCGGGTCTTGAGTTTGGACACGCTGTATTTTTGAAACGTGTCCAACTCATTTTTTTGGAGAAGGTTTGGACACGTTCTGAAAACTGCCCGTGTCCACGAAAATCCTTTGTAATTTCGTTTTTTGTTAAAAATAGCTTGATATTGGGGTTTTATTATATTGGACACATTTTTCCCCAAACTCTGTATTTAGTAGGATATTGGGGTATTTTTAGGATTTAGAAAATTTTCCCAGGGTTTAGAAAAAAATCTGTCCAAATATATTTTGGAATTTTTCCATGTGTCCGTACCCTGCCGATTATCATTTCTCATCTTGGTCAGTTTTTGAGGTATTATAATCACGATGGAGGGACTACTCTATGATATTATGGTAGAGGGACCGGAAGGGTGGAATAAGGAATTATATGATAAACTCAGTTTTGATTTTTTGATAGATTGTGCTCAGTATCTGGGAATCGAAGAATGGAATAAGGAGTATGATAAATATCTGAAATCTGAATGGGATAGGATTTTCCCCGGTGTGGAGTATGATCCAGAAAATAAGGGGAAATTATTTGAATATGAATCTGGTTTTCAACGACCAAATTATAATAAGAAAGATTTTACCGATGCAATTCAAAAAGGAGCAAATTTCATTAATGCACATCTTGAGGGAGCCAACTTCTTTTGGGCACATCTTAATGGAGTCAATTTCATATGTACCCATCTTGAGAGAGCTAATTTTACTGGGGCACATCTTGATGGAGCCGATTTGACCGAAGCAATTCTTGAGAGGGCTGATTTTATGGAGGCACATCTTAACGGAGTCAATTTCTTATGTGCACATCTTAAGAGAGCTAATTTCCTTAATGCACATCTCGAGGGAGCCAATTTCTTATGGGCAGATCTTAAGGGAGCAACTCTCAAATATGCCATAGTTAATGGAGAAACCTTGTTTAACAAAAACATTATAGATGATAAAACCGATTTCACCGGGACGTCCCTTTCATCAGCCCGCATCGATCCAGAGCTCAGAACCAGGCTCGAACGAAACATTCGGCAGATACGCTGGGAAGAATGGTATAATGATAATAAAATGCTCGAGATACCGGCGAAAGTATTCTGGAAAATCTCCGATTACGGCAGCAGCACTCTTTCGATTTTATTCACCTTTTTATTTTCGAATGTTATCTTCACGATGTTCTATCTCGCACTTCGCGATGCAGATCTCCTGCATGGAACGATCCTTTCCTCAGGAAATGATCTCCTCTTAGCGTACATGCAGACAACCCTGGTCCCCTTCGGCATATTAGGCATCGATCTAACGACCCTCTCGCTCTTTCCCGTATTCATTATCTTTGTTCAGGTAATTTTCGGCTACACCATTCTCGCAGCTTTGGTCACCAGAATGGCGATTATGTTCCAGAACCTGAGTCCATAGACTATTCTTTTTTCACGAGACTCTATAGAGAATAAATGGAGGATATTTTCACGGTGGACCCCATCTGAAAAAAGAGGCGGGTATGCTTGGACGCATGAGAAAAACCAACCGCGAATCGGCGCGCCTCCCCCAAGCCGTTGGCTTGCTCCCAGAATCGGATTTGCATACCCTCACTTTCGCAATCTAGCTTCGCTGTCTTGCTCCTCCCTCATCGGGAACGTTCGGGCAAATCCTGTCGCCGCCCCGGCGGCTCCCGTGAGGGAATTATTCATTGAGCAATCCTAAATATGAAAAATGTTCTTAGTAAAACAATCGAAAAATGAGATGGAGAGAGGGAAATCACCACTGGGAGGCGCTGGGGCGCCGATAGGATTTGCCCGAACGCTCCCGATGAGGGGCGAGCAAGTCGAGGGCGGGCTGACCCGCAGGGGAGGCCTCAGCCGAGCAAGGCTTTGCCTTGCGAGAGACTTGTGAGAGTGAGGAAAAAGCAAATCCGATTCGCTCGCCCAAAGGGTGGATTCGCGCCGATTCGCGGTTGGTATTATCTCATGGGTCATAAGATAACAGTAACACCTCCCTCGGTGATTTGAGATTCTTTGCGAACGCGGTTAAATATTTCCTGAGTCCTCTTACCACTCGATCTTCAGCCCGACCCCGACTTCATGAACCGGGATCACGTAATGGACCGCTGCTTTCACCGCAAACGAAGTACAGTGACAGGGATACATCTCCGAGATCCCCTCGTTTTTCATATACGAAATCGTCTTCTCAGCACGGGAATCCACCTTCTTCATATGCCAGCCGCCGATGATCCCGAGGATCGGTTTTTTGCTCAGCTCTTTTGCATACGCACACATATTACAGATCCCTGCATGCGAACAGCCTGTAATAATATAGATGCCGGCATCCGTTTCATAGAAAAGCGCCGAGTCCTCCAGAATATAATCCGGGACATATCCCTCCGGAGTTTTTCTCGTGTCCATCTTCGGTCTCTGTTCGAACTCCTGCGTGATCGGGATCTCGCCAAGGAAGGTTATGTGTTCGCTGATTTTGACCGGAGTCTTCGAAAGATGCAGGCGGGTCTTTTCCCGCATCGTCTCTTCCGAGACGGGGGACCCCGTCAGCAGATCGCCCCGGCGTTTCTCGGCGAACGTATCCGGGTGAGCGATCACTTCGAACGACGACGTATCGAAATTTTCCAGCAGGTGCGGCAGTCCGCCGGTGTGATCGTCGTGCCCGTGGGAGATCACGACCTTTGTCAGAGCTGAAAGATCGATCCCGAGTTTCTTTGCATTCCGGATAAAAAGATCCGAGTAGCCTGTATCGAGCAGGATCTTCTCCGTTCCATCCTCGATATAGAAGCAAAGTCCCGGTTCTCCGTAGAAATATTTGTCGATATAGGTGTTGTTGTCAACGAGTACAGTAAGTTTCATGATGTTCTCCATGGTTTTTTTCCGGCAAACCAGCCGTTCTCTTTCCAGTAGACCGCCTGCGGCTCATCAGACCAGAATTTTTTCTGAGCAAACCTCATCAGATAGAAGATCATCTTCACCTTGAGACGGGGCTTCGCTCCCTTTTCCCGGCGAATCTTTTTTGAGGTCTGTTTGATCTCCCGTGCGAATTCTGCCCTTTTTTTGTCGGAAAGCTCACGCCACCCTTCCATCCCGACCGTTTTTTTGAAGCGGTAGATTCGGCCGACTCCCCACCAGTCAAGGGAATTTCCGACATCCCGGACAGTCTGCCGCATTCCGATACGTGCCCCTGTTGAAATAACAAGTGCCTGTTTATGGAAATAAACGTCTTTTGGCTTATGCGCCATCCACTGAAAACCGAAGTGGTCCATAAGAGCCTTGACCTGGCCGGGCACATGCAGTAAATACACGGGAGCCGTGAAAATGATCAGGTCTGCATTCTGCATGGCCTCCTCTATCGGCTGGATGTATTTGTAGTGAGGACACTTTGTGCTGTCGGACAGGCAGGTCAAACACCCGGTGCAGAACACCGGCATATCCCTCGGGAGATGGAATTCGGTGACGATATCACCATCGGCAAGTTCTGCTGTGAACTGCCGGGCGATGTTGTACGTGCTGGATTTTTCCGTCCGGTTGGTTCCGTAGATGACGGTGATTTTCATTGGATGATGGATTATTGGGTTGCGGAAACATTTACTTTTTCTCTTCTCTCCCGAATGCCGGCAGCGAACGAAGCTTTTCAGGAGTCCTTCCATGGTTTTTTCCCGGCAAACCAGCCGTTTTCTTCCCAGTATGCAACATCAGATGCACCAAACCGGTATTTTTTCTGCACGGATCTCATCAGATAAAAAATAAGTCTGACTTTCAGACAGGGGCCGGCTCCTTTTTGTCTCAGAATCTTTTGAGAGGTCTTTTTTACTTCTTGAGCAATCTCCGCTTTGTTTTTCCCGGAAACCTGACCCCACTCCGAAGCCCGGACCGCTTTTTTGAAGGTGTAGGTCCGGCCGATGCCCCACCAGTCCAAGGAGTGCTGAACGTCCTTTGCTGCGTGCCGCATGCCGGCTCCGGCGGCCGTGGTAATAACAAGTGCCTGTTTCTGGAAAAAGGCCGCTCTTGGCTTGTGTGCCATCCACTGATATCCGAAATGATCTAAAAGAGCCTTGACCTGACCAGGCACGTGATAGACATACACGGGAGCCGTGAAAATGATCAGATCAGCATTCAGCATGGCGTCCGCGATCGGATGAATGTATTTGTAGTGAGGACATTTTGTGTTGTCGGAAAAGCACGCAAAGCATCCGGTACAAAACTCCGGCATGTCCTTTGGGAGGTAAAATTCGGTGACCGGGTCGCCGCCGGCGAGTTCAGATAGGAACTGCCGGGCGATGTTGTACGTACTGGATTTTTCCGTACGGCTCGTTCCGTAGATGACGGTGATTTTCATGAGATGATGGAGTATTTACCCTCAGGAATATTTTATTTTACCCTCGTCTTTTTTGCTTCCAAATACCAGCGGGGAACTGAACATTTCATATCATCATACCAGAAAAGGACCTCTTTTGCCATTTCTACAGCCGTATCGACCTCTTTTTGTCCAAAAGGTATCGACCAGGGGATCGAGGAAAGCGTATTGCTGCTGATGTATAAAAGAAGCAGATCCCAGAATTCCTGCGGGACAGATCCGTCAAAATATCCGTCGATCCGTCCAGCCGCAAAATAGATACTTCTTTTCGCACACCACACGATACGGTTGAACTCTTCCCATGGATCTCCGTAGTCGATCCTGTTAAAATCGATTATACAGGGTTCTCCCTCTCCGTTGATGATGATATTTCCGCAGTGAAAATCCCCGTGCTGAAAAGACTGCGGCCGGTTTTGTATCAGATGCCTGTGTTCTTCGATGTAGGCAAGCATCAGATCGTCATGCTCGAAATGGATGCCGCAGGCAAGATACCGTTCGTTTTTCCAGTCGAGTTTTTTCCCGAACCGCACACCCCAGGGTTTCATATCCTTTGGAGCCGGAATCGAATTCAGCCGTTTCTGCAAAATTCCGGCCTTTACTCCCATCCTGTACTCTTCTTTGCTTGAAAGCAGAGGCAAAACCTCTTCTGCTTCTTTGCCCTCTGTCCAGCTGAGAAGCATGTACACCGAAGAGTTGTCGGGGCATCTTCCAAATGCGATAGGTTTTGGTGCCGGAATGCCCCGTGATTCTATCGTTTTGAGAGCCTCGAACTCCTCTTTTTTGCGGTCGTATTTTTCTCTGGCAGAGACGCGAAGCAGAAGTTTTCGGCCGTCGTCTGTTGTGACAAGATATTTTGTGTCGTCGGACCAGCCTTTTAGGATCGGCGTTCTTTCGGTGAACGACTGATTCGGGATTTCGTCCGGCATAAAAAAAGAGGATTAGTTTTTATAGCTCTGCACGTATGCGTAAGCGTCTGCGAGAAGTTCCGCCAGGGAATCGCCGCATGCAGCTTTGAGATCCATCGGGTGGACCTTTCCGCCGGCGTACGCCGCTTCGAGTTCTGCATACGTGTGGAACTCGAGGTCCCCGCCGAACTTTTCCGGACGGCGGATCGCGATCGTGTCCATTCTTGGGAACACATTGTACTGGAAGATCTGCAGGATCGGGTTTCCTTCCGTCTCGGGCGGGCAGAATGCTTTCTTCATCTTCTTTTTGATATCTTCGGGGGAGTCTGCGACCGAGATCACATTTCCTTTCGAGGAGGACATTTTTTCTCCGTCGAGACCGTTGACGATCGGCGTGTGGATACATACCGGCGGCTTGTATCCAAGCGTCGGGAGGTGTTCGCGTGCGAGCATGTGGATCTTTCTCTGGTCGATCCCTCCGACCGCCGCGTCGACGTTGAGGGTCGGGATATCGACGACCTGCATGACCGGGTAGACCATCTGGGAAACCATCGGGTTGTCCATCGCACGGCCGACCTCGTCCATACTCCGGGTGGCACGGTTGAGGGTGATCTGCTGGCAGAGGGTCAGGACTTCGGTCTGATACTTCGGGGTGAGCTGGACGTCCGTCCCGAGAACGAACTCCGCACCTTTCAGGCCGACCGCCTCGATGCAGGCTTTGTTGTAGTCGGAAAGCTCTTTGATCTGTTCGAAGGTTCCTTTTCTGTTCAGATAGGCATGCAGGTTTGCGATCAAGACCACGACGTCAAACCCTGCTGCTTTCATATCCATCAGTTTATTGATGGTCACCAGGTGACCGAGGTGAATCTCGCCGCTTGGTTCATAACCGGTATAGACCCGTTTTGTTGGTTTGTTCAAC
>JAYFOG010000056.1:0-1963 GCA_034932965.1 Methanocorpusculum sp. | reverse complement strand
GATCTTCAGTTCCTCATCGGCACCGTAGCGCCGTATCATTTCCATAGCGATACTTGAGTTTCGTGCGAGATGGATTTCACCGTAATCATCAACAGTTGCGGTAAACAGGTACTCTTTTCCTGAGAAAAGGTCTACGATTTTCCCTGCATAATCCGGACATATGATGGATAGCTGTTTCTTCTCGCTCTTGATCTTAAATCCGGCGGATCCGCTGGCGGGCGCCGGAACATCATTGGTGAGGACCTCCCGTCCCGGAAGGTCGCTTAGCGGGCGGACATCGATTCCAACGCCGACTTTGCTGACGACAGCCGCGATGTTTTTGCCGGCTTTGCCAATGGCAGCAGGGACATCCGCATCTTCGATATAGACAGCAGCTTTCGTGTCGGTGATCATACGGACAACGATATCTCCTTCGGTGAACCGGCGAATCTCATTCTGGATCTCTTTTTCCAAAACGACCCATGCAGGATTGTCATCGGTGACTTCATAGGTCGGCATGCTGTGGACCGGCGGGGCGGAGCGTTCCTCCTGAGCAGCCGGTTCAGCAGCTGCCGGGGCGGGAGCCGGAGCTTTTGGCGCCGGGGCCGGCGTAGAGACCGGGGAGGGAGCTGATTTTGGAACAACGACCGGTGCTGCTTTTGGAAGACCTGCGGCCGGCGTTACCATGACCTCGCCTTCATATCTGAAGGCTTCGGCGGCAGTTTCCTGAGTGATGATGTTGGTCAGTCTGACTATGGGCCGGATCTGCGGATCACCGATCTGTTCAAGGGCTTTTGGCACGCCGAATCCTGACGACACATTATAAATTTCTGAGATGTCGCCTGTTTTCACAAACACCATCGTGGCAACGATCTGCGGGATCAGATTAAGATCGACGAGGCTTGCAAGGCGTATCATTGCATCAAGAGCTGACTTCGCGTGGAGTCCGCCGATCACTTTGATGCCGGAAAGGCGAAGATCTGCAAAGACCGAAAGCTCTTCACTTCTCCGCATTTCATCAAAGATGACATAATCAGGACGCAGCAGGGTCAGCACTTCGCCGGTCGCAGCGATACTGCCGTCAAGAGCAGTATACTGAGTGATATTGTCCGGGACCATCAGATCACGGGGAGACTCGATCGTCTTGACGATGAAATTCTGACTTCCAAGATAGATCGCAATGTTCTGCTCGAGAGTGGATTTCCCGGAACCAGGAGTGCCGACGATGAGCATTCCGCCTGCTCCTTCCTTTAACCGGTCTTTTAAGGCAGCTGCAAAGTTGTATGATTCAAATGAGACCTCACGCGTCGGCCGCACGACTGTGACCTCGATGCCATCCGAGAACGGCGGACGAGTCGTGGTTATCCGCATCGAACCGATCTGAGACACCGTAACTCCCGGCATCTCGACCTCGACAAATCCGTCAGGGTGACGTTTGGCACGTTCAAGGCATTCCTGGGCGATAGCACGGAGCTCATACTCCGTAGCTGGCGCTTCCCTGATCTGAACAAGACGGGATTCTTTGATCGTTCCTTTGCGTGCGCAGGGAGCCACACGCTCCTTAAGATAGACTGCAAAGGTGTTTTCATCAAAGAATTCGTCGATCTGGAGCGGAGCGAAGTTATCTGTCGTCTCTGACTTCAGGTAAATGACTTCGAGTCCTTTTGCGCGGGCAACTTCTGCCTGAACATAGTCGCTTGTAAGGAACGTGGCTCCGTGTTCGATGGCAACTGCCCGGATCATCGAATCGATCTCGCCGCCTCCAGCCAATTTCACCTGCTCGAGTCGGGGTCGTTCACCGACATATTTTAGGGTGATCCTGCCCTGTTTGGCAAGACCGCATAGTTTCTGCAGCTCGGCGAGGCCGGAAAAACCTATTTCTCTGCCCTGATTCGCCTGTGCCTCGAGTTCGGCAAAGACTGCTTCAGGTATTATTATCGTTGCGTCACGGTATTCCCCTTTCTCGATCAGGGCGGTAACGCGG
>JAYFOG010000055.1:0-19681 GCA_034932965.1 Methanocorpusculum sp. | reverse complement strand
AGCTCGTGAGACGTCTCAAGAGCCTTTGGCTCTTGGACAAATGCTGAGGAAAAACCCGCGTGCGGGTTTTTCTTATCTTGTATGCCTTTTTTTCTGCAAAAAATAGATGAACAATCCCTTTTCTTGATCTGGGGTGCGGGGAAGTGACTGCGGGCTGCCCCGAAGGGGCGGCCTCAGCTGAGCAAATCTTTGATTTGCGATTCGGCGCGGAGCGGCCCGCGGTGGGATATCCTATTTGCTGAGGACCCAATACGATTTCAGGTAGTTCATCTGGAGTGAAGTGTTCAGATGGGAAATTTGTAATGATTGTGAGGATACAATTCGTGAAGTATATCGCTGGGTGTGGAAGCATGAGAAAACCCACCGCGTAACTTCTATTAAAAAAATGGGTGCGGTTTATTTTTCACCCGTAAAAAATCAGACTCTGTTTTCTATCTCGTATTTGATCTTTGTAAGGAACTCTTCCGGTTTCATCGTCACCGTATTTCCATCGCGGGTACGGATCGACACGGTGTGATCCTCCAGCTCTTTTTCGCCGATAATGATCATGTACGCGGCACGCTCGGTATAATTCGCCTGCCGGATCATATAGCCGATCTTTTCATTGCGGTTATCAAGCTCGCAGCGGATCTTTGCATCTTTCAGCATCGCATAGATCTCCTCTGCATAACTCTCGCTCTTCTTTGTAACGAGAAGGACCTTTGCCTGCATCGGTGCGAGCCAGACCGGGAACCTGCCGGCGAAATGCTCCGTCAGGATGCCGATAAACCGCTCGATCGAGCCAAAACAGACCCGGTGGATCATGATCGGCCGCTGTCTGTCGTCGTTCTCATCTACATATGCCAGGTCGAAGTTGATCGGCATCTGGAAATCAAGCTGGATCGTTCCGCACTGCCAGGTGCGGCCAAGGCAGTCTTTTAAGTGGAAGTCGATCTTCGGCCCGTAGAATGCCCCGTCCCCTTCGTTGATCGTGTAGGGGAGCTTCAGCTGATCCAGCGCATCCTTCAGACCGTTCGTTGCCGCTTCCCAGTCCTCATCACTGCCCATACTGTTTTCCGGGCGGGTGGAGAGTTCGAGGAAATACTCGAAGCCGAACTTGGTGTAGACCTCGTTGATGAGCCGGACCACGCCTGCGATCTCGTCGGCGATCTGGTTCTTTCTCATGAAGATATGTGCGTCGTCCTGCGTGAAACAGCGGACACGGAAAAGTCCCTGCAGCGTGCCCCTCAGCTCATGACGGTGAACGAGTCCGAGTTCCGCGAGACGCATCGGAAGTTCCCGGTAACTGTGCGGCTCGTTTGCGTAGACCATAACGCCGCCCGGGCAGTTCATCGGTTTTATGCAGTAATCCTCGTCATCGATTTTTGTTCCATACATGTTGTCCTTGTAGTGATCCCAGTGGCCGCTGGTTTCCCAGAGGCATCGGTTCATGATCAAAGGTGTCGAGATCTCCTGATACCCGTTTTCCGCATGGAGTTCACGCCAGTAGTCGAGCAGAGCATTCCTCACGATCATGCCGTTTGGAAGGAAGAACGGAAATCCCGGACCCTCGTCGGAGAACATGAAGAGCTTCATCTCTTTGCCGATCTTGCGGTGATCGCGTCTTTCCGCCTCTTCCTGAAGTTTCAGGAAATCCTCAAGCTCTTTTCCGCTCGAAAACGCAGTTCCGTTTATTCTGGTCAGCATTTTGTTTTTGCTGTCGTTTTTCCAGTATGCTCCCGAGAGTCCGGTGAGTTTGAATGCTTTGAGGGTCTTGGTGTAGGTGAGGTGGGGGCCGGTGCACATATCGATGTATTCGCCCTGCTGGAAGAAACTCAGCGGCTCGTTTTCGTCCAGATCGGCGATGTGCTCGACTTTGTACGGCTCGTTTCGTTCCGTCATGAGTTTGACCGCTTCATCGCGTGTGAGAATGAACGGTTTTACCGGGAGGTTGGCCTTGACGATCTCCCGCATCTCCTGTTCGATCGCGGCAAGGTCGCTGTCGGAGAGTTTTGTGTCGCCGAGGTCTATGTCATAATAGAAACCTTTCTCCGTGGCTGGACCGTAGCCGAAGGCTGCGTGGGGGTAGAGGCGTTTGACGGCCTGGGCCAGCACGTGGGCTGCGGTGTGGCGAATGACGTGCAGTTCGTCTTCTTTTTTGCACTCGCCGAGTGTTCCGTCGCTGTAAATAACTTTCATGTATTCCTTTCTTCTCCTCGTATTTTCAACTCTATTTACGGCATTCAGATGTGTTTCTGCCGGACTTTTCCCGATATGGTCAGAGCTAAATATTCTTAATAGGTTTGGTTTTGCAAGGCATATGTATTTCGGTACAGGAAAGGATGCTGATGTTTTTTTCCGGGGGTCTGCGGTCTGGACCGCCGAAAACCGTAGTATTATCACATCAGCAAAACCATCTCTGGATATTGGTGAACAAGACATGACGGAATCGATGGATCAGTATATGCGGGCCGCATATGAGGAAGCGCTTCTCGGACGAAAGGAAGGAGGCATTCCGATCGGCGCTGTTATCGTTCGAGACGGGGAGATCGTCAGCCGCGGTCATAACCGCAGAGTTCAGGAGGGCAATCCGATCCTGCACGGGGAGATGGATGCTCTTACGAATGCCGGCCGTCATCCCGCTTCTTTCTATAGAGAATGCACGCTGTACACCACCCTTTCTCCGTGTATTATGTGCGCCGGGGCGATCGTGCTGTACAAGATCCCGGAAGTCGTTATAGGTGAAGACGTCAATTATCCGGGTGAACCCGCGTTCCTGCGTTCACGCGGCGTGAAGGTGACGATCCTGAATGATCCGGAGCTGATTGGGATGATGAAGAAATATATTGAGGAGAATCCGGCTGTCTGGAACGAGGATATCTCGGAAGAGGTCTGAGATCTCTTCCAGCCGGTTTTCATATACTCTACATCTCTTTTCTAATGGGAGTTACGCGGTGTTATCCTCAATCCAATTCGGGAAGGATATTACTGGGCGTGGAGACAAGAGATTGTTTAACCGCGAATTCTCGCGGTTAGTTTTTTTCATGTGTCCAAACCGGACAATCTCCCTTCCGAATTAGATTGCGATTAACACCGCGTAACTCCTATTCTAATTTTCATCTCAGGTTTTCACAACCGGCGGGACGATACCATCCCCCCCCAATCGGACAGACCTACTTGACGACTTGTCAGCTACTTGTCAAATCGTTTGTCAACAAAAAAAACACCAAATCTTCCTTTAAATCTAAAAATACCTTAAATTATAATTATAATTATTATATTTTACAATTTTACACAAAAGAGAGAGAAAGTCCCTCTGCCTCTCTCCGCTGACATGCCAGTTCCTCCACCCCCCCATCTTTCGTCTCCTCTTTCCACACCTTCGTCAAATGGGTAAAGTTGTCAAATACCAAAATCAAAGTCATTATGTTCCTTTGATTGCCGAAATTCGCCCGCAAACACTTGTCGAACCATTTGACAACTATCTTCAATTTTCGACAAGTCAGTATCTGTTCCTCCTCCTCCTGCCTTTTTGGTACATCTCCCTGTTCCGCCGACCGCCGCCCCGAATTTTTGCGGATAGGGTTCTGTCAATAATAGAGGGGGTATGAGTCATGGAAAAAATGTAGCCGGATTCAGCAAATTCCTCAAATATTAGTACGACGAATATAGTTCACATAGGTGAATAAGATGACAATAACATACTGTGGTGAATTGGAGATCGTGTCGAAGAAGATGAATGCAGAATCGGTCCAGAAGATCTGAATTCCGCATACATCTTCAGTGTTCACTGGTGGTTTTAACGAGCGCGAGCTCTACACATGCATAGTTTTACGCATACGACAGGTACAAAAAGATGGAATATACCAAAAGCAAAAATTACGATCCAAAGATCGTTAACGAAAAGATCATGGGACCAAACCCCCTGAAATTAACCGAAGAACTTCTCCAAGGCCACAACATCCGGCCGGGAGCTACCGTCATGGATCTTGGCAGCGGTCAGGGGCTCACCTCCGTCTTCCTCGCAAAAGAGTACGGATTTCGTGTCTTCGCCGCCGACCTCTGGAGCGATCCCTCGGAAAACATGCGGTTCTTCGAGCAGATGGGGTTGACCAGCAGGGATATCATCCCGATCCATGCGGACGCAACCTCCCTTCCCTTCGCCCACGAATTCTTCGATGCCGTTGTCTGCATTGACGCATACAACTACTTCGGCAGAGACAAAGCGTATCTGGGCGAGCATCTCCTCCCGTTCGTCAAACACGGAGGGTACCTCTACTTCGCTATTCCGGGAATGAAAAAAGATCTTCACGACAATCTCCCGCCCGAGCTTTTGCTCTCATGGACCCCAGAGCAGCTCGATTATATTCACGACGCCGCATACTGGGAAGACATCATCCGTGCCACGGAAGGCATCGATATCCTTTCGATCCATGAGATGGAAAGCAATGAAGAGGTCTGGAACGACTGGCTTGCTACCGAAAATCCGTATGCAGTAGGCGACCGGAAAACCATGGAAGCCGGCGGCGGGAAGTATATGAACTTCATCGCGATCATTCTCCAGAGAAAATAACCGAAAAAAACATCCCCCGTCCCGGACATAACCAAATCCGGTTCGTCAACTGAGTGGTTTCATATTCCTGGAAATCAATATAAGTAGAGAACATGGTACATCTTACAATCGATATAGGAGGAAAACCCGGCAAAGACTGCCGGGGTTTTTGCTCTTACTGCTACTTCAAACATGCAAAAGATGTACCCCCCTTCGGCTGCAGATACTGCCTTCCTTTCAAAAAAGGCTGTGAATACTGTGCCAAAGGCGTAAAAGAAGAATACGCCGGCTTCTTCTCCCTCAAAGACGTAGCCGATCACTTTCTTGCCGATCTCCAGATGCTCACCGGCGACATTACCAAGATCACCATATCGGGAGGAGGTGATCCAAGCTGCTACCCGGAGTTCACCTCCCTCTTTGAGATCCTCGGCTCGCTTGGCGTCCCCCTCCACATCGGCTACACCAGCGGGAAAGGATTTGATGACCCTGCCATTGCCGATTTCATGGTGGACAACCACCTGACCGAGATCTCATTCACGGTATTTGCCTCCGACCCGGCCCTTCGGGAAAAATACATGCACGATCCCACGCCAGAGGCCTCACTTGAAGTGATCGAACGGCTGGCGGCAAAAATCGACGTTTATGCAGCTCTCGTCATCCTTCCCGACGTCAACGACGGGGAAGTCCTTTGGACCACTCTCGCATGGCTCGAAAAAATCGGCGTCAAAGGCGTGATTCTCATGCGATTTGCCAACCGGGAAAACCAGGGACTCATCCTCGACAACGCCCCTGTCATTGAAAACCAGCGGGTCCATTCCGTGGAAGAGTTCCGTGACCTGGTCCAGGAAGCGGCAGCGCGGTTCAAAAACCTCCGTCTCTCGGCGACCCCGCTCTACGATCCTGCATTCGACTCACCTTTTGCGATCAGAAACGAGCCGGATCTCATCGCCCACCTCCCCCGGGTCACCGGCCGCGTCTCGGTCGTCACCGGCAGTATCGCCGCCCCGTACATACGGGAGATCCTCTGTGCATGCGGCGCAACGGAAGGAATGGTCGTTCCGGTCGACAAAGAGATATCCTGTCTCATCACGATCGATGACCTGAAAAAACTGGACCCTGCAGTTCTTGAAGAAACGGTCATCATCCCCGGCCGTGCATTCGTCCACGATCCCGAAGCCGAGCATCTCCTTGACCGCCGGGTCATCCGGGGTCCGGAGACCCTCTCCGCTGACGGTGAAACCAGTATGGGCATGGACCTGACCGGGGTCCTGACCCTGGAAATGGAAGGGTTCACCCATCTGATCCAGCTCATCAATCAATACGGGAGAACACAATGACCTACTCCGACCTCTACGCAAAAATCGGCTACACGTTCAGGAACGTTGACCTTCTTACTCACGCCCTCACGCGAACGGCCTATGCCCGGGAAAACGAACTGTCTATGCATGACACCATGGATTCCCTCGCGGTCCTCGGAGATGCTGTATTGGATCTGATCGTGATCTGCCGGCTCATCAGGGACGGGGAGTTTGACAAAGGCGAGATCACCAGAAAAAAGATTGATCTGGTCAATATGACGGTCGTCCGCCGGCTCGCCGAGGAGGTCGGTCTGCCTGAGTATATGAAATGGGGGAAAGGCGAACTCCGTATGCAGATCTGGACAAGCGGCCGTGTCTCAGCCGAGTGCTTCGAAGCACTGATGGGGGCCGCCTATCTGGACGGCGGTGTGGAAGCTGCCCGATCCATCCTCGATCACGTTTGGAAACCATAGAGCTTATTGGCCGTGAACACGATATGATAGAAGTATGGTACGGGTAAAAGCATCCCACATTTTAGTAAAGACCGAGTCTGAAGCAAAAGAGATCATGCAGAAGATCAAAGCCGGCGATGATTTTGCAAAACTCGCCAAGCTCTATTCCCAGTGTCCGTCAGGCAATGCCGGCGGCGACCTTGGCTACTTTGGCAAAGGTCAGATGGTCAAACCCTTCGAAGAAGCATGTTTCAAGGCAAATGCGGGCGATGTCGTGGGTCCGGTCAAGACCCAGTTCGGCTGGCATATCATCAAAGTGACTGACGTTAAGAACTGACTCTCTATGAAAAAAGCTGCCTTTGACGAGCTTATCGCCGCTATCAGGAGTGATGATACCGCAAGGCAGGAGGATGCAGCCAATAAGGTATGCGCCCTGCATGACTCTGCATCCCTTCATCTTATTTTAGCCGCGCTCAGAGAGGATGATCCTCTGACCCGGCGCGTTATGCTTTGGGCGCTTCGCAATTATTCTGCTGAGCTGGAGTATGCGCTGTATCTTCCCTATCTCTCAGATGAGGATCTGGGTGTCCGGGAAGCCGCACTCATGCTCTTTATGGAAGGCGGACAGCCGGCGGTCGATACGCTGGTTTCGGCCATCTCCTCAAACAACATGACGTCTAAGTATGCCTCGGTCCAGGCGCTTGGCCAGTTCAGAGTTCCGGCCGCGATCCCCGCGCTGATATCTGCGGCGTCATCGCCGGAATCTGATATCCGCGAGATCGCGGTTATGTCGCTTGGGGTCTATCATGATCAGGAGGTCGTTCCAACCCTTGTCTCTGCGCTGACCGATCTTCCCGCGGTCAGGCTGGCGGCGCTCTCCGGTCTGCGGGGGCGGCAGCTCTCTGCTGAGGAGCTTTCGGCTGTTTTTGCCTCCCTCACGGATGAACGCGAAGATACCCGCGCTGCCTGTGTCTATGTTCTGGATGCCCTGACGCCGGGCAGTCTTACTGCTGATCCGTCGCCGTATGTCCGCCGCGCCCTTGCCTCGGTGACCGCAGAGATCCAGGTCCTCACGAAATTATGCGGTGACCCCGATCCATCAGTGAGATCGGCGGCAGCCGAGTCGATCCGGAAACAAAAACTCCGGCTGGAAGATACCCTTCTTCCGCTTCTTGCCGATTCAGTGCCGGGCGTCCGCCGTGCGGCCGCCTCGGCTCTCGGCAGTTCGGACAGGCCTGATGTGGTTCCGGCTTTGATCTCCTGTCTTGCCGATCCAAAACCCGGGATCCGTGCCGCGGCAGCTGCCTCTCTTGGCAGTATCGGCGGCGAACCGGTGATAGAGGCGCTGAAAGAGGCGGCACATACGAATAATCCGGTCCTTGCCGGGATCATTAAAAATGCTCTGATGACAGCTGAACGGAAAAAATGATCACTCGCCGACCGCAGTTCTCACTGCGATCTCGGTCTCCATTCTTCTGACTTCATTTTCCACGTCTTCGATCTCGATCATTTTGACGCGTTTTTCCATCGGCGGATTGAGTTTTGCCTTTTGTTCATACTTTCCGATCTCGGCGGCGAAGTCTTCAGGGATCATATCGATTCCCCGCAGGGCATCGATGAGTTCCCGGGAGAAGTAGGTGTCGATCTGGATCTTTCGTTTGGTCGCATGGGAGAGTTTGCCGATGAACCGGCAGAGTTTGTCCTGATCTTCGGGACTCATGGTGTCGGTGAACTCGTAGTTTTCGATCTGTCTGAGGATCTGGAGGATCGGGATCAGGGATTCGGGGGTGATGATGTAGACAACATACTCGGCAAGATCATACTGATAGGTTGTAAGGACATCAAGCGTGCTTGACGGGACCACGAGGAACACCTCTTTTCTGACGTCGTCGTGTTTGCAGTATTTTTTCATCGCCTCGGCCTGATATTTCAGATATGCCGGGAAGTTTTCCAGTTCTTCGGGATTTTTCGGACTCTTAGCATCGAATATGGTGTACATCTTTCCTATCAGCACAACATTGTCCGGGGTTCCCTGGTGGGGATATTCACACTTCTCGCACCATACAAAATCATGCTTTCTGCAGATCGTTCTGATGCTTTCGGCGACTTCGTTTTCATGTTTCTGCCAGGAGACGGCAAGTTCCTCCTGTTTTTTCACCAGGAGATCCATCTGTTCGTTTGCAAGTGTTTCCCGATCGCTTTTCAGCTGATCGTATAGGGTGTTGATCCGCTCGATTTTGCGGTTGTACTCGGCGGTCTGCTCTTCTCTGACGCTTTCATAAGCGGAGATCTGCTCCTTTGCCGCGATCAGGTCGCGGGTGACGGCGTCGAGATTTTCCTTGAGTTCCTGATACTTTTGCGCTTCTTCTTTTCTTCGCGAGGTTTCAGCGGACATCAGTTCGTCGCGGAGGCTTTCAAGTGCCGCGACTCTGCCTTTTGCCAGGCTGAGCTGTTCGGAGAGTTCGGTGAAGGCTGATTCCAGATTCAGGTATCTTTCTCTTTCTTCACGTCTGCGCTCGGTTTCGGCGAGGGTCAGTTCTTCACGGGCACCTTCCATTGCGGCGATTTTTCCTTTGGCTAGGCTGAGCTGTTCGGCGAGGAGGCTGTATTCCCTTTCAAGGCTCTGGTATCTTTCCCGTTCTTCCTGTCTGCGTTCGGCTTCGATGAGGCTCTGTTCCTCGTGTGTTCTCTCCAGGCCGAAGAGTTTCCCTCTGGTGATCTCAAGTTCCCGTGTGGTGACTTCGAATCTGTCCCTCATGTCCTGATAGGCTTTTGTTTCTGCTTCCCGTAAGGCTTCGAGCGAGGTGTATTTTCCCCGCTCTTTTTGCAGTTCTGCGGCGAGCCGGCCGATCTGGAGTTCGGTCTCCCGGTATTTTTGTTCGGTTTCGTTTTCCCGTGTCCTGCAGCCGGCATAGGCTTCTTCGCCGCGGCGCAGTATCTGTTTCCAGGAAAAAAGCCGTTTGAAAAATCCTATGCTGCGCAGTTCTGCAAAAAATTCAGAGAGGGACGGGGCGGGTGTCATTGACTAACACTTTAGAGGGGTTGTTATAAGCATTTTACGGTATTCCGGGATTTTTCCCGGGTGGTTGACCGGCCGATTTCAGTGTGCAGCCTGCATGGTTATCGACTCCTCAGGGGCCGCAACCCAAATCAAAAAAAAGAGAAGAGTGCTATAAGAAAAATCGGCACGCAAACGAGGACTGGAAACCTGAAGCGAAGAGCAAATCTCTGATTTGCGGTTCTCGGTTCTTTTTCCTCTCCCCCTCAATTATTTCCCGATAGGACTTACGCGGTGTTAGCCTCAATCTAATTCGAGAAGGAGTTTAGTGGGTGTGGAAACCTTAGATAAAACCAACCGCGAATCGGCGCGAATCCGCCCTTCGGGCGAAGCGAATCGGATTTGCTGATCCTCACTCTCGCAATCCAGCTTCGCTGTCTTGCTCGTCCCTTCATCGGGAGCGTTCGGGCAAATCCTGTCGGCGCCCCGGCGCCTCCCGTGAGAGAGAAATTCATTGAGCGATTCTTAATCTGAAAAATATCCATTTTACTGACAATCATCACATACGATCAAGAGGCAAATCAATAGTGGGAGCCGCTGGGGCGGCGACAGGATTTGCCCGAACGGTCCCGATGAAGGGACGAGCAAGTCGAGGGCGGGCTGACACGCAGGGGAGGCCTTAGCCGAGCAAGGCTTTGCCTTGCGAGAGACTTGTGAGAGTGAGGGTCAGCAAATCCGATTCTGGGAGCAAGCCAAAGGCTTGCGGGATTCGCGCCGATTCGCGGTTGGTTTTTCTTTTGTGTCTGCACTAATGCCGCACACGAAATCGAAGTGCATCTCAGAAGTACGTCAGTTTTATGATTGAAAACACACCGCGTAAGTTCCAATCAAAAAAAAAGAGAAGAGTGCTATAAGAAAAATCGGCACGCAAACGAGGACTGGAAACCTGAAGCGAAGAGCAAATCTCTGATTTGCGGTTCTCGGTTCTTGTTCCTCTCCCCCTCAATCATTTTCCGAATCGTTCATCACCTTTCAGCACACACTGGATTATACTACATGGGATTGTTCGACACGTTCAGAAAACAGAGTAATGCTCCATTGAAAAAAGCTGACTCCGCAATGTGGCTTGCACAGGCCCAATCATACATCCGGCTCGAACACTACACCGACGCTCTTCACTGTCTTGACAAAGCGATCGCCTGTGATAAAGAAAACCCGATCGCATGGCATGAAAAAGGCCGCATCCTTGCCCTCGTAAACGAAGAAAAGGCCTCTATCCCCTGTTACGACCGGGCCATCGAACTCCGTCCCGAATCTGCCGTCTACTATCACAACAAAGGAGACGCCCTCGCCTCCTTTTGCCGATATGCTGAAGCGGATGAATGCTTCAAAAAAGCCCTCTCTCTTGCACCTGATGATGTGGTCTTTCTCACCAGTCATGCACGCATGCTCTCGCTTGCAAAAAAATACCGGGAAGCCGATGAGATCATGGCCCGCGTCTGCGATCTTGAACCCCGCGGCCCCGAACACTGGTTCAACCGCGCCACCATGCTCTACGACTGCGGCAAAATGGAAGACGCCGTCTCCTGCTACAAAGCCGCCTTCACCATTGCCCCGGGCCATGCGGTAAGCTACTTCAACTGCGGAAACGCCCTCTCCTCTCTTAAAAAATACGAAGACGCCGTATTCTACTATGACAAAGCATTGAAATATGAACGGTCCATGACCGGAGCCATGAACAACAAAGGCATGGCGCTCAGCATTCTCGGGAAGCACCAGGAAGCATACGACTGTTTCCGGCGCGTCCTCATCGCGCAGCCCAGCAACCCTGATGCCTGGTACAACAAAGGATACGAACAGCTGCTTCTTGGAAAATATGCGGACTCGGTCGAGTCCTTTGACAAAGCTCTCTCGTTAGCAGACGGAAACGACCGCAAACTCATCAAAAAATGCCGGGAGGCCAAAGAACGGGCCGCCCGGTCAGAATAAAAAACCCTCTCTTTTACGAGCCTTCGAAACGTGAATCGAATTTGGGGTTCAGCAGATGGACCTTCACCACCGAACCCTCCTGAACGATCACTTCCGGCCAGAGCCGGGTCCCGGAATGGATAGTAACATCGCTCTGCAGAATAGAACGCGCCCCGATCACGGTATTGTGCTCGATGGAGCAGTTGTCCCCCACATTCGTGCTGACATCCACGATGCTCCCTGAGATGGTGGTATTCGATCCGATAACGACCCCGTTATAGATCGAGGAGGAAAATATCTTCGCATTGGTCTTGATCACACAGTTATCTCCGATGCTCGTGTAGGGGCCGATGATGACATTATCTCCGATCATCACGCCGTTTCCGACCAGAACCGGACCAACGATCCGCGATCCGGCGCCGAGCGTGATCCCGTCACCGAGGGTCACGGGTCCGGTGATATGCGCATCTTTGATATTGAGCGTCCCGGAAACACTGGTAACTGTTTTTTCCTGAAGGATCCATTTTTCGGCGGCACGCAGCATCGCAGGATTGCCGACATCCGTCCAGTTCCCGCGGGCCAGCCAGCCGTTGAGCTGATACCCTTTTTCCATCAAAAGCGGGAAGAGATCTTTCGCGAAGTCGAATTTGGTATTCTCCGGAATAAACTCAAAGATCTGCGGGTCACAGACATAGATGCCGGTGCTTGCAAGATTCGAGAATATCTCTCCCGGCGACGGTTTTTCCCTGAATCTCCGGATCCGGAGGGATGCATCTATCTCGGCTATACCGAACTCACGCGGGTCCTCGATACTGATCAGACCAATCGAGGTGATCGCCGGTGAACTCATATGGTCCCGGTAAAATTCCAGAAGGTTCAGATCGGTCATATGGTCGCCGCCGACCACAAGGAACGGGGCATCTTCCAGATACTTCTGGGCGTTTTTCACACTGCCGGCGGTTCCGAGTTTTATCTCTTCGGAAACATAGGTGATATTTGCCCCGTAGAGCGACCCGTCGCCGAGAGCATTCTGGATATCGTCGCCCATATATCCTATAGTCAAAACAATATCGGTAAAGCCGAGGTTGGCAAGATGCGTTACCAAATGCACGATAGATGGTTTGTTGGCTATCGGGATGCAGGGTTTTGGACGCTCAAATGTTAACGGACGAAGACGGGTGCCTTCTCCGCCGCACATAATGCATGCTTTCATTCTGTCTATATTTGCTGTAGGGTGTTATGAGTATTGTGGGGTGAGGTGATCCGGAAAAACTGATCAGAGATCTGAAAAATATGCTCAAAAAAGTAGGAAGACGGGATGCCGGCGTCCTAGATCCCAAGGACCATCCGCAGCACGTCCCGGAGACCCGGGGCGAGACCTACAACGATCATTGCCAGCAGCACCAGATGCCAGATGCTCTCCATTCCCTCCTCTTTCCGGAATTTTTCCAGCACCCAGACCGCCGGGATGAGCACCGCGATCTTTAAGGCAAACATCACATACGGCGTTCCCGTAAGTTCGATCAGCGTGCTTCCAAGGACATGCTGCTCGATGTATCCCTTGAATTCCAGAGCATAACTCGTCGCCGAAGCGTCCAGCATATGGCCGGCGATCAACACCAGATAGAGCGGTTCATTGATATACTCCCAGCGGAACAGATATCGGAGAACGGCCCAGAGGGCCGCAGCGGCCGCGGCTGCGATTAGAAAGACCGCGATCCCCGAACCCAGATCCACCTCGGTCGCCCGGGTGAAGCCAAACCAGACCAGAAATCCCGCCGCGATCAGCGACGAAATAACCCCGCCGAGCATAAACGGCGTCGTGTATGAGATGACCACCTTCTTCTTCTGCAGCTGATACGAGATAAAAAGCATCACGACGGCAAAAATCAGCGTCAGTATATAGACCTGGGGTGTCACAAACAGGATCCACCATGGTTCGGGAACCATGCCCGTATCCTCGACGACGCGAAGAAGGCCGCCCAGAATTATGTATGACAGACCGGTGAGAATCAGGGGGGTGTCTATTGGAATATCAGCCTTTTTCAGACAGCGGTAAAGTATATACAGTCCTAAGAGCACTAATAGAGCATACAATATCGTCTGGAAGACCGTATAGGTCGAACCTTCCAGTTCGACTATCCATTCATATAATTCATTTAACATAAGGGACCACGATCATGAAAACTAAGAATAATAGGATACTCAAGGATAAAACCTTTGACAAATCCCGGTGGATCCAGATGCCGAGGGATGTGATCGCAGGCCACGACGCTTTGCTCCAGCTCCCAAACGTGATCACCGATCTTGGCATCACCGGTCCGTTACTTCTTCTTTCAGGAAAAACGACCATGCAGACCGTGGGTTCCAAAGTGCTCAGTCTGCTGGAAGGCCGTGAGGTCGTCTCCGCCGTTGTCGGGGAGATCACCTATGAGGAGATCGCAAGGATCGAGGAACTGGCACGGGCCGCAGGCATCGTTCTGATCATCGCTGCGGGCGGCGGGCGTGTCATCGACACGGCCAAGGTCGTCTCCTACAATCTCGATATCCAGTTCATCAGTGTCCCGACCGCTGCCTCTCACGATGGTATTGCGTCTTCGCGTGCCTCGGTGATGACTGAGGACGGAAACGTGAGTGTGGCTGCCCATCCTCCCCTCGCGATCGTGGCCGATACCGGCATCCTTGCGGCTGCTCCCCGCCGGCTGATGGCCGCCGGGTATGCCGATATGGTTGCCAACTACACCGCGGTCCTTGACTGGGATCTTTCGAAAGAAAAAACCGGTGAGCAGGTCAGCGAGTATGCGATGACGCTTTCCATGATCACGGCCGAGCTGATGGTGGAAAATGCAGAAAACGTCAAAGCCTTCGACGAAAACGCCGCCTGGATCGTCATGAAGGCGCTGTTTGCATCCGGCGTTGCGATGAGCATTGCCGGAAGTTCCCGTCCGGCATCCGGCGGCGAGCACAAGTTTGCCCACATGCTCGAACGGCTCGCCCCGGGAAAAGCCCTTCACGGTGAAGCCTGCGGAATCGGCACGATCATCAGCATGATGATGCACAAAGGCGACTGGCAGAAGATCAGAAGATCTCTCAGGACGATCGGCGCCCCGGTCACGCCAAAAGAGCTGGATATCTCAGACCAGGTCGTTATCGAAGCGATTCTCCGGGCAAAAGAGATCCGGCCCGAACGCTACACCATCTTCGATGAGGAGATCACGCGGGATCAGGCGGCAGCTCTTGTTGCCAGATTGTATGAGGAGTAAGATATGGATAAGGAAGAAACAATCGTAACCATCGTCGGATCGGTCTATGCCCATGAGGGGGCCGAGTTCGTCTATGCAGGAAAAGCGGCCGAGTGTGAATCATGCAAGGTTGCAAAGGTCTGTCACAATGCAAAACTCAGAGAAGGAAAACGGTATCGTGTCGTCTCGGTTCGAAAAACCAAACACGACTGCGCCGTTCATGAAGGCGGGGCAAAGGCCGTAGAAGTTGACGAGACGATCATAACCGCCGTCATCCCGACGAGTCAGGCGACACGCAGGACCCGGATCACCTATACGCCGGTCTGTGATGATGTCTTCTGTAAAGGGTATGCGTTCTGTCACCCCGACGGTCTTACCGAGAAGGGCAGATATGTGGTTCTGGAGGTCCTTGGTCCCTACTCGGAGTGTCCGAAGGGTGTGAAGAATCTCAAACTCGTTGAGATGCGTTCCGTCCCGACCTGAGCGGTCCGAGATTTAATGTCTCTGCCGCTCTTCTATTTTTCTGCAGAGATTATCTGCGGTCTGTACGATCCGGTCTTTCAGCAGTAACGAATCGATCCATGTCTGCGGCACACCCCACAGGATCCCGGCCAGGCCTCCGGCGATACATGCGATCGTATCCGTGTCTCCGCCGAGGATACATGCACGGCACACCACGTCCGCGTATGTCGTTGCGTCCCTGAAACAAGCGAGTGCGCATTTTGTCGTTTCGACCGGGTCGACGGAAGGGACAAGCTCCCCGGAGAGATAGATAGCCGGGATCTCTTTCAGCACCTCGGTTTTTGATCTTCCCGCTGTCAGTCCCGCCGCCGCTTTGGCCACCACTGCACAGCAGTCCCCGGCATCTTTGTCATAATGGGTGTATGCCGAAACGATGCGGGCGGTCTCTTCGACACCTTCCTCCATCACGAGCCCGATTGGGATGGTCCGCATAACACTTCCGTTGGTTCTGCTTCCGCGGGCCGTGTGGACTGCGTATGCGGCCTTATGCGGGGTGCATCCCTGTTCCAGAAGAGAAGCCAGTGTTCTGGTTGTCCCGCCGAACGCGGAAGCATCATCTCGGAGCGTGAGAATGAGTTTTCGCAGAAATACCGTCCGGTCGAACGCTCCCGTCTCGCAGTAGGTTTCTGCAAGTGCGAGCGTCATCAGCGTGTCGTCGGTGACCTCTCCTTTTTTCAGACTGAACTGCCCTCCCCCGGACATACACACCTTCCTGTTTTCATCTCCGCACGTCCCTTCATACGATGCTCCAAGGGCATCTCCAGCCGCACAGCCGAAAAGTCCTCCAATAATTCTTTCCCTCAGCTCATTCATTCCAGTCATCTGCTTTACAGTTCTCACATATAAGGCTGTCTGATGATGACCTTTCCAAAACAGTCTCGCGCCAAAAATCAGGGAAACAATGCGGGTTATTTTTCGAATCTGCGTTATCCAGTGGCTTTTCTCTCATCACTTCCCATGAAAAAACCTTCATGAAACGAACTCTGATATAAACATGACGAGTAACCTATATGTGCCGACATGATAGACAAGATTAAGGAAGATTTTTTGATAAGAGGTGTTAGAAAATAATGCAGAAAGAAGAGTTACTCCATTTACACATGCTGATGGTCCAGGTCAAGAAGTATTATGAATCCGTCTCCGGAAATATTGTTCAGACCGCTGAATACGATGCGCTGCAGATCTCGCCGATCCACATTCATAAAAATAAGAATCTGCACCGTGTCGCTCTTCTCACTCTGGGAAATGAGATCGTTTCAGAGATGAACGCAACCCAGTCTGCCCAGACTCCGTTCGCCCAGGAATCAAGTCAGAGTATTGTTGCAGAACACTGATTTTATCACAGATGGAAGAGTACGCCGTTTGTCGTGAGATCATCTCACGCATTTTTTCTGATCCTGAGCCTGATATCCAGCATATTAAACTCTCGATCTGCCGCAGGTATGCTCTTGACGTGATGCCGAAGAACTCAGCGATCCTTGCCGCAGCACAGCCCGAAGAGTATGAGGCCCTTCGCCGCGTTCTTCTGGTAAAACCGACCCGGACCCTTTCCGGCGTCGCCCCGGTCGCGGTAATGACATCACCATGTGCATGCCCGCACGGAAAATGTCTGCCCTGCCCGGGCGGTCCGGATCATGTTTTTCAGTCCCCGCAGAGTTATACCGGAGAGGAACCGGCGGCTTTACGTGCACGTCAGAACGAGTATGATCCGTATCGGCAGGTGACCGCACGCCTCGGCCAGTTCAAACGCCTCGGCCATCATGTCGACAAAGCCGAACTGATCGTTATGGGTGGGACTATGACCGCCCGCGACGACGCGTATCAGGTATGGTTCGTTTCGGAGTGTCTTCGGGCGATGAACGAGTTTTCCGGAAAAAAATCCGCGGGCGGTTCGGTGAACGATCTGATGCTCGAGAACGAAAAAGCCGATGTCCGCTGTATCGCTACGACCTTTGAGACCCGGCCTGACTGGTGTAAGGAGGAGCATATCAATAAGATGCTCGATCTTGGGGTGACCAAGGTCGAGCTCGGGTTTCAGCACACCGAGGATGAACTCCTGCTGCTGAACAAACGCGGCCATACGGTTAGCGACAGTGTTCGTGCAAACACCCTTCTTCGCGACGCCGGAATCAAAGTGGGTTTCCATGTCATGCCGAATCTGTATGGAAGCACTATTCCGCGTGACCGGCAGATGTTTGATACGCTTTTTACCGATCCCCGGTTCTGCCCGGATTTTCTGAAGATCTACCCGACTCTGGTCACGCCGGGTGCCGAGCTTGAAGAACTCTGGATGAAGGGAGAGTATGTCACGTATGATGAGGATGAGCTTGTCGATCTGCTTGCCTATGCAAAAAGCCGGCTTCCCGAGTATGTCAGGCTCCAGCGTGTCCAGCGGGATATTCCGGCAAAACTCATCGTCTCCGGATCGATCCACGGACACATCCGTCAGATGGCGGCAGCCAGACTCAAAGAGCAGGGCGGGAGCTGCCGGTGTATCCGGTGCCGCGAGATTGGCCGCCGGCCAAGCAGTGCTGTTGTAGAGGAGAAATCCCTGATCTACTCCTGCTGCGGGGGAACCGAGCATTTCCTTTCAACCACTGCCGGAGAATCGCTGATAGGTTTTGTCCGTCTCCGGTTCCCCGGAACGGTGTTCAGACCGGAACTCGAAGGCGCGGCTCTGGTGCGTGAACTCCATGTCTACGGGGAAATCGTACCGATTGGCGAATCCGGCTCGGGAGACAAACGTCAGCACCGGTCCTACGGACAGCAGCTTCTGAAGCGTGCTGAAGAAACCGCACGTGACGCCGGGTATGCGAGGGTCGCTGTAATGAGCGGTGTAGGGGTCAGACCTTACTATCATAGACAGGGATATCAGCGTACAGGTCCATATATGATTAAGAATCTATGAAGCCTGCCACTCTCGAATTTCTTCGGCAACGTTTTTCTGCCTACTACAGCGGGGCCATTCCGGGAGCGGGCGCGGGATACATCCCTGAGTCTCTTACAGAACGGGAATGGGGGTTTCTTTTCTTCAGTGAAAACCCCCGGTCAGGCATGCGGCGGCACATCTCGTTTACGTCTCAGGAGGAGCTGAATTCGTATCTTAAGAGCATGGTGCCTGCCCATGTGTATTACTCGACTGCGTATTACACAAGGCCGGCGGCCGCCCAGATGGCGGACAAAGAGTGGCTCGGAGCTGATGTTATCTTCGATTTAGATGCCGATCACATCGTCCGGGCCCCGTATGATGTCATGCTTGCACGGGTAAAAGAGGAGCTTTTCAAACTGATCGATCTGCTCACCGGCGAACTCGGGTTTGCAAAGCGGGACCTCCGCATCAATTTTTCCGGAGGACGCGGGTATCATGTCCATCTCCCGCTTCTTTCCGTTCGGGACTGGGGCACGGCCGAGCGCCGGGAACTGGTGAATTATGTCTCCGGCACCGGCCTTTCCTTTGACAGTATGATGGGGTCGTCAAAGAAGTCCGGATGGCAGGCCAGATATCACGACGCGCTCGCGGACGAGCTCTCCCGGATCTCGGCCCTGCCGAATGAAGATGCACTTGCCTATCTTTCCGGACTCTCCGGGATATCGGAGAAGTTTGCCGCAGGATTTTTGAAAAATATCACGGCCGCCCAAACCCTTCTCAAAAACGATCCGGAAAAGCTTCTTGAAAACAAGGTGGTGCGGGCTATCGCCAATGCAGAAAACGAACCGTTTCAGGCTGGGATCCTCTCCCGGGCCGCGCAGGCCGATGAACCGGTGACGACGGACGTGAAGCGTCTGATCCGTCATCCCGGCTCTCTGCACGGAGGTTCCGGTATGCGCGTGGTCCCGATCCAGGTCGATCAGCTGGATGCGTTCGAACCCCTCATAGATGCGGTCGTTTTTGGCGAGAGAAACGTCTCTGTTGACTGTGCCTTCGATCTTTCCATGCCGATCCTTGGCAGCACCTATAAACTGAACGCCGGCAGAAACACTGTTCCCGAGGCTCTTGGAGTTTTTCTCTGCTGCCGGGGTATTGCCGAATTTTCGGGAGGGATGTAGATGGGAAGGATCAACACGTCTGACCTGCACGGGTATCTGATCGACGAGCGAAATCTGGGCTCTCTTGCTGAGATCCCGGCGACTTTGTATGAAGAGGTCCATGCGGATATTCTTGCCCTGTATAAACAGGCAGCTTCGCACGATGACCCGTTCGGCGAAGGCGCGCAGAGTCTCCTGAAGGAGCGCGAAAGCCTGCGCGAATATATTCGCGATCTGTATGGTGTCCGGACCCGGAAAATCCTTGCTCTTGCTCTTGCCCGCGCAAACGGCGAAGAAATTAACCGCGAAGAGATCCGGATGATGGTTCCGGGCGAGCGCGTTTTGTTCGATGTTGTTTATGAATCGGCCGCCTCCTGCAGAAAGACTCTTTTAGATGGGAAACCAACATTAGAGACCACTGCATACCATTTCGTTCCCGCAGAGGTTTCAGCCGAACAAGCTCCGGTTCCGCTGACGCCTGTGAACGAGATCCCGGAGATGCTGTGCGCAGATGAAGTGAACGTAACGTCCGCCGATGCCCCTGCTCCCGAGTCATACCGCGTGATCGCGGTATATGAAAATCTTCCAGAATTTCAGGATTATAGCGGACGAATTTACGCTCTTTCGCCAGGAGATGTCGTATC
>JAYFOG010000054.1:0-13431 GCA_034932965.1 Methanocorpusculum sp. | reverse complement strand
GAGGCGATCGCCAAGTTTTTCATAACGTTCGTGATATGCCTGGTTGAGACCAAAGCTGCTGAAAGTCCCCATACATAAGAGTCAACGTACGCAGAGAAAGTACTTTCTGTCGGGGAAAAAAGGGTTGTTAGAAATTCTCTTATATATGATATCATCCTCTGCCGATCGGCAGGATCTCGACCGTATATCCGTCAGGATCCTCGAGGTAATAGAAACCGCTTGCCTTGTTGACCGACTTCACGCAGCCCATCTTCTGGTGTTTTTCCAGGGATCTATGAAAATCATCGGTCGAGAACGCCAGATGCCTTCCGTTGTCGCCCGGCTCATACGGTTCTGTCCGTCCGGTGATCTGGGTGAGTTCCAGTTTGTGGTCCGATCGGCCGTCCCCCAGAAAAACGATAGTTACATCCCCTGACTCGGGAACGATCCTTTTTACTTCAAAAAGTCCCAAAGCTTCTGCATAGAAATTCATTGACCGGTTGAGATCAAGCACGTTGATATTGTTGTGGATCATCCGAAACTGCATACAGATACCTCTCATCTGAAATATTTAAGTGATCCGTGGATGGAAAAAAAGCTGAGAAGGATTCTCAGATATAGTATATTAATTCAGATAAGAAGGTTCAGCACGTAGATAAAAACACCGACGATACCGGCGACCACTAAAACGACCGTTGGTCTGATGTGAAACGCTTTCTTGTCATCCGCATCGTAATAGGTAACCAGACCTGCTGATGAACTTAGTCCTTTGCCCGAGCTCTTTGCTGTCATATCCTATTATATTGCTCCTCTACCCATATAAAAGAACAGGAGAACACAGGATCGATGCAGCAGGACACACTGGAGGGGCTGGCATTCATCGGCGAAGCGTTTACGCCGGAAAATGTCAGGATCGTGATCGAAAACGGCCGTATCGCCGAGATCACCGAGAGGAAAACCGGCTCCGCGAACTGGATCGTCCCGGCGTTTTTCAACGCGCATACGCACATCGCCGACACGGTCGGGATGGACACCCCGATCGACCGGCCGCTCCCGGAACTGGTGGCTCCCCCAAACGGGCTCAAACACCGGCTGTTACGCGAAACGCCGCCGGATCGTCTCGTCTCTGCGATGCGGGAGACGATAGCGTTCATGAAGGCTTCAGGCACCCTCGGTTTTGCGGATTTCCGGGAAGGCGGCCCTTTTGGCGTGGGTCTTCTTCGTCAGGCGGCCGACCCTTCCCTCGCGATGGTCATCTTCGGCAGGGACGGCGGAGAACTGACCGCTGACGGATTCGGACTTTCCAGTGCGAAAGGCACGGCAGATGAGGAAGCGGCCGTTTCCCGTGCAAAAGCGGCCGGGAAACTCTTCGCCGTGCATGCAGGCGAGGCAGGGGTAAGGGATATAGACTCTGCGTTTGCGCTCGATCCGGATCTGATCATTCATGCGGTCCATTTCACCAAAGCCCATATCCGGGAGGCGGCAGACCGGGATATCCCGATCGTCGTCTGTCCCCGGTCGAACTGGCGGCTCGGAGCGACCGCTGACGCCCGCCGGCCCCCTGTTCATGAAATGCTGGAGGCAGGATGCCGGGTATTTCTCGGAACGGACAATGTGATGTTTGTTTCCCCGGATATGTTTGCCGAAGCGGCATTTCTGCAGACCGTATACAAAACCGATCCCTCGGAGCTCCTCCGGATGATGACCGGCGGTTTTTCCCTTCCGGGAAGGCGGGGGATCATCGAAGAGGGCCAACCCGCTGATCTCGTTCTTCTTGACGGCGGATATGCCGGCCGCTGGACGAAGGATCCGGCCGCCTCGCTTTTCACCCGTATCGGGTCTGCCGGGATCCTCCGCGTCATTTCCGGCGGATATACCAACTCTTTATAAGCTTGGAGAGGTAATTTACTCATAAGTAGGAGGTTTCAAACTATGTTTACCAAGATACTTGTTGCGATCGACGGATCCGACATCAGCAAGAGTGCTTTTTACAAAGCGATCGAGCTGGCAAAGCTGTCCAAAGCTGAACTGCATGCCATTTATGTTATCGAGTCGGGTATGATCTCGCCGGGCCCGGTGGATACATCCTGGGAACTGATCTACCAGCGGTTTGAGAAGGAAGGCCGCGATATCATGGCCGAACTGGTCGAGGATGCAGCGAAGAAAGGGGTGAAGGCGACTCCTCATCTGGAGGCTGGACATGCCGGCGATACGATCCTCACTAAAGCAGCTGAGCTGGAATGTGATCTTATTGTTGTCGGTTCCCGCGGGAAGAGCAAGCTCGACCGCCTTTTGATCGGAAGCGTCTCTTCGCATATCGTGAACTATGCGAAAACCAACACGCTGATCATTAAAAAATAATCCCCCTATCTTTTTTTCCGCGCGATTTGCCGGTTCGCCGGCATTTTTTTGCGGCGGCCGGACTGCGGAATGTATGTGTTATTTATCTGCCGGAGTTCAAAAAATTACACACGGATTTTCTGAAACGGAAAATCACCGGGCCGAGTCAAAGCGGCAGGCCTGATCCTTTAGGTGAATATCATGATGGAAATGTTAGCAAAAGATTACATGACAAAGGATGTTGTCACGGTTGAGATCCCCTCGGGCCGCGATGATGTTTTGCGTATTCTCAAGCGGACCGGAATCAGCGGTGTTCCGGTAATCAAAGGTCCGGAGAAGAAACTTCTCGGAATCGTTACCAGAAAGGATATTCTTCGTAAACCCGAAGAGACGCAGGTGGCTCTTTTGATGTCGGCAGAACCGCTGACGATCCGCCCGGATGTTACGCTTTCTGAAGCTGCCGAGATCATGACGAAGATGAATGTCCGCCGTCTCCCGGTGGTCCAGGGCGAGAATCTTATTGGAATACTGAGCGTTTCCGATCTGGTCGGCGCGGTGGCAAAACTCCGGGATGTTCGCGAGATCAGGGACGGGTTTGTGAGCAAGAAGACGTATGCTCTTTGGGAGGAGACTCCGCTGCCGGTCGTTGGCAGGATCATGGAGCTGGCACACACGGACGCGATGCCTATTTTGAATTCGGAGAATAAGCTGACCGGTATTATTTCGGAGCGCGATCTTATCAGATGTTCCAGTATCGAGGATGATGTGCAGACGAGCGACTTTTCGACCGGGACGGATGATGATGAGTGGACCTGGGAAAGTATCCGGGACAATCATACGATCTCTTACGGTGTGTCAAAAGTGGAGCTCCCGAACCGGCCGGTGAAGGTGTGTATGGTTCGAAAAGTGATCGCAGTTCCCAATAATGCAGAGGTGAGCGACTGCGCTCTTCGGATGAAACGCGGACGTGTGGATCAGCTGCCGATCATCGATAATGATCAGCGTCTTTCGGGGATGCTGTTTGACCGGGATCTGATCCGGGCGCTTATTGAGTAACGTTTTTCCCTTTTCTTTTTTTCCTGAATGGGAAGGTATATTAGTGTTCTTCTCCCAGTTTTAATTATGACAAAACCGGTATTATATGACTTCTTCGCCACCTGGTGCGGACCCTGCAGACTCCAGAGCCCGATTGTTCACGATCTTGCCAAGAAACTTGGTGATAAGGTGGATGTCCAGATGATCGATGTGGATGAGCACGGAGATCTTGCAAACAAGTATTCGATCAGCGTAGTTCCGACTCTTATCATCGAGAAGGACGGAAAGGTCATCCAGCGGCTCGAGGGAGTTACCGATGCAGCAACGCTTGAGAGTCTGCTTTTGGCGCTTATCTGAGTGAGCGGATTAACGGTTCACCATTCTTTTTTACAGGTCAGCGCCAATAGATTAGGCATGACTCCGATTTCAGTTGAAGTTATTGGTTATACGTTTCGTCCCTGCGGTCCGTTTCCCTGTGATGCAGATCGTTCCTGCGGACTTACGGAGTGTTTCGGCAGGGAGACGCTGGCGTTTGCGTTTCCTGCTTTAGAGAAGGCGCTGAAGGAGAGGTTCGGCGACCGGGTGTCGGTGATTCTTACGCCGCTGGATGAAGGGGTCCCTGAGCGGGTGGTGGAGATGGTCCGGATCGATCATCCGCCGCTGCCGATCATTTTGGTGAACGGGAAGGTCGTGCCGGTGGGCGCTGTTTCGGTGCCAAGGATAGCAGCGTATATCGAAGCGACACTCTGATTTTTTTCTTTTTTTATTTGTTCAGTTTTTATTGCAGGTTTTGTCCAATCGATATGTCGATCCGTTGGAAAGGGTAGGTTGGATTGACGGTTCAGATTATTCTTTTAGCATAAATGCATGGAAAATAGATGCCATTCCTCCGAGAAATAATACTAACCCGAAAATAACGGATGGAATTTGCAGAATATCCGGAGTGCCGCAAAGTTGTGGAAATATGCCCAGCGACATCATGAATCCTGCGATAGGAAATCCAATGATGAATCCACCTACAAAAAACAAAACCCTTTTAGTAAATGTTCCAAGATTTGAGATGAAATTCATTTTTTTATGTTTGTTTATAGTTAAATAAATAATTATCTCATATGGTATTTGAGAGATATTTTTAATAGGAGTTACGCGGTGTGCTCCCAATTATAAAACTGACGTACTTATGAGATGTACTTCCTGACTTTGACAGTTAGCTGAAAAACGCCAAATATCCACAAACATATTTTGACAATATTATCCACAACTCCTCTCAAAACGTGTATTTATCAGAAGATATTTTCACTCACTATAAATATAATCTCAATTTAAGAGAGATTGGAAGCGCAAATATCAACTGTCAAAGTCAGGTTAATAGTTCAGAGATACGTAAATCTCCAAAAATTCAGATTGCGGATAAAATCGCTGTTTAATAGACAAAGAACCCAGTCATGGTGATTTTCTGGTGTATCTCCATCCGGCAAACAGACAGAATGCTGTCACGCAAAAACCTGAGAAAAACAAAGGGATGATTTTACTCATCCGTAGTTACAATACGAGTTTCGTGTAAGAAAGTCCATTCATGTTCGCCTTCAGCTGTTCATAGACCGGAGCGCCGTTGATGAAGGTATAGATCTCATCTGCTTTTGCTGCCGGATCGATGTCGGCAAACTGTTCGGGGTAGAGAATCGTTCCGATGTAGTAAGCATTGGCCATACTTGTTTCATGGTTCGTTCCCGTCGACGTGTGAGGGTTGACAGCATACACTTCACCAGCTTTTACTGCGCTTAGTCCCTGATAAGACGGATCGGTCTGCAGTTCATAGATGCCCCCACCGCCGGCCGCACTCCTAGTACCAAGATCAACAAAGATGATGTCTGCGTCCCATGAAATGATTTGCTCCTTCGAGACCGCTGCGTATCCAGTCTTTGTGGACGTATTCACTACTGAAGCAACATTCTTTGCATGAAGAACGGTGAATGGATAATATGCTGGGTCAGTCCCATCAAAACCATGGGCCCCACTGTAGGAGATTCCGCCAACATAAACGGTCGGTTTCTCTGCATCAGCGACGCCGGCAGTTCTGCTTTCGAGATCTGCGCGGGTGTCTTCGAAGTATTTGATCACAGCTTCGGCACGGGGTTCTGCATGGAGAATATTACCAATCATCCTCAGAGATGTAACTACTTTGTCGCTATTTATAACATAATCTCCTGAATAGAACAAAACAACTGGTATCCCGGTTTTTTCCTGAATCTCATTTGCTGACTGGATTGATGTATCACTGTATCCTGTCATGAACAAAATATCAGGATTTAGTGCAAGAAGTTTCTCTGCATCAACAACTCCTTTTGCAGTTCCAAGGGTGGGCAGCTCTTTGATTTCCGGATGGACAATCATGTAAGGACGGGCTTCGGTTGTACTAGTAGAGGAGCTAAGACTACTGTCCTGATAATCAATAGCGATCATCCGGTCCGTTACGTTGAGGTAAGCAAAATACCTGGACCCACCCGAACCGCTGACGGCAATTCTTTGGGGATTATCAGGTATGACCACAATACGGCCGGCAGAATCGGTGATGGTGATCGTGTTGTCTCCTGAATCTTCTGGAGAGGTTACGCAGCCTGCAGATATACAAGCCAGAGCGATAACAAAGACTAAAAGTAGAGCAAATAGTTTTTTCATAGTATTATCATTCTCTACTATCGTTATACTAAGTATTATGTATTTCTATTTAGTAAATCATTAAAACATACCTAACAAGTATTCGTATGATTTATGTCGCCCCATAGTCAGTGAAAATTTCGAACCCCTTCTCTAAAAGTATTACATTCCAACTTTGACAGTTAGCTGAAAATCACCAAATATCCACAAACATATTTGACAGTTTTGTCCACAACCCTCTCAAAATATGTGTTTCTCAGAAGATATTTTCACTCACTATAAATTCAAGCTAAATTTGAAGAGAGCGTGGAATCCCAAATATCAACTGTCAAATTATATTTTGCCACAAAAAGTATTTTGACCAAACTACCAAATACGGTACACGAACTCGAAGTACATCCCATAACTAAGTTAGCCATTTGTTGAGAGAACAGCGCGTAAGTTCCAATGGAAATAAATAAAAGAAATTATCTGTAGGTTTTCGTCAGATACAGAACTTTACAGCAGTGTTCGGCGAGCGAGGTGTACAGGTATGCCTGATCCAGATCGCGGCCGCCCGCAAAGGTCCCGTGGCCTTTGGCGATGACGATGTTGGCCGATGCGAGACCTTCTGCGACCACGTCTGCCAGTTTCTGGGATCCGCAGGCCCCTTCCACAACGGCAATCGTCGGGGCGAGGAGATGACCTTCGCTGTCGATCGTCGTGATCTCGGAATCGGCGAGGAGTGAGAGGGCGACGGCATACGGCGGGTGGGCATGGACGATCGCCTGGTGTTCGGATGCGTTGTAGACCGCCGTGTGGACCCGCCATTCGCTGGAGGCGCCCGGCGTGACCCGGCCGTTTAAGGGCATAAGAACGATCTGTTCCGGGTCGGCGTCCAGATATGATCCGGTTTTCGTGATGAAGTATCCGTCTCCGGTTCTCAGACTCATATTGCCGAAGTTGCCGCCGACCAGATGTTCAGCGAACAGCCGTCTGCCGATCCGGGTGAAGTCGGGCTGCATTTCAGTGTCCCTGGGTCATCAGCCTAACAAGGATGGCTTTCTGGGCGTGCAGACGGTTTTCCGCCTGGTCCCAGACCCCGCTCTGCATCGAGTCGATGACCTCGTCGGTGATCTCTTCGCCCCGGTGGGCCGGCAGGCAGTGGAGAACGAGCGCGTCGTCCGCCGCTTTCTTCAGCAGCGCGGTGTCGAGCTGATATCCGACGAAGTCTTTGAGTTTGGACTCTTTGATGTCTTCTTCGCCCATGGAGATCCAGGTGTCGGTATAAATTGCGTGGGCATCGCTGACGGCCCGTACCGGATCATCGTAGATCGTAACTTTGCCGCCGTTTTCTTTGGCGAATTTCACCGCTGCCGGATCGGGCTCGTAGCCTTTCGGTGTTCCGACGGCAATCTCCATTCCCGTCTGGACTGAGGCCATTATCAGGGAGTTGCAGACATTGTTTCCGTCGCCTATCCACGCGATCTTGAGACCGTTTAAGTTGCCGAACTTTTCCTTGAGAGTGAGTGAGTCGGCCATGATCTGACAGGGATGCTCCTTGTCGGAGAGGGCGTTTATGACGGGTATGGATGCGTATTTCGCGAACTCGGTGATGGTCTCGTGTTTATAGGTCCGCATGATCGCCCCGTGGACATACCGGGACATTACCCGTGCTGTATCGGCGACGGTTTCCCCGCGGCCGAGCTGGGTCTCTTTGGCGTTGAGGTAGAGTGCATAGCCGCCAAGATCGTACATGCCGACGTCAAACGACATCCGGGTCCGGGTGGATGCTTTCTCAAAGATCATTGCCAGGGTTTTTCCGGCGAGGAGTGGGTGAGGGACGCCGGCGTAGCGCTGGCGTTTGAGCCGGGCGGCGAGGTTGAGGATATCTTCATACTCTTCGGCGGAGAGGTCGGTGATCGAAAGAAAGTCTTTTTTCATGAGCGAAGTTCCTTCATGTGAGCGATGCGTTTTGCAAACAGGGTCCCGGTTCCGATGTCGCTTCGGTATCTGACGTTTCCGGTGACGTTTCTGCAGGCTGCTTCCGCATATTTTTCTGCTTCGGCGAGACTGCCGCCGACGCCGACGTACGCCATGGTCCGGGAGGTCAGTGTTTTGAGGACGCCGTTTTCCAGTTCAACGTTTGCGTAATAAAGAACGGTGTTTTCCGCCGGACCCGGGGTGATGACGTCGCCTGCATGGGGCTTTTCAGGGTAGCCTGTTGGGACGAGATATTTACAGACCGTGGCCTTTCTCTCAAATGAGACGTCCTGTGCTGAAAGCGTGCCGCTGATGATGTGTTCTGCGATGGTGCAGAGGTCGGAGCTGAGGATGGTCAGGACGTTCATTGCTTCGGGGTCGCCGAACCGGGCGTTGAACTCGATGACTTTCGGGCCGGTTTTTGTGTTCATGAACTGACCGTAGAGGATGCCTTTGTAAGGGGTTCCCTCTTTTGCGAGGGCGCTGATGGTTGCCTGCATGATGGCGAGTGCACGGGCGTAGTCGGTTTCGGTGACGAAGGGGAACGAGTGGTCTTCGAGGGAGTAGGAGCCCATTCCGCCGGTGTTTGGACCGACGTCTCCTTCAAATGCACGTTTGTGGTCCTGAACGAGCGGCATGGGGACAAGGGTTTTGCCGTCGGTGAATGCCATTAAGGTGAACTCTTCGCCGAGAAGACGTTCTTCGAGGATGATGACCTGGTTTTCCAGGGTCATGGCGTATTCTACCGCTCCTTCGCGGTCGACCTGTTCGCCCATGACTTTGACCCCTTTTCCGCCGGTAAGACCGGTGGGTTTGACCGCAAGGTCGCCGGGATATCCCCGGATAAATTCGGCGGCTTCTGAGGGGGTCTTGCAGAGTTTGTAGGCCGGGCAGCCGTCGATCCCGTGCTTATTCATGAGTTCGCGGCAGAAGCCTTTGTCGGTTTCGATCCTGGCGGCTGCTTTGATCGGGCCGACACATCCGATGCCTTCTTTGGTGAGGGCGTCGACGAGTCCTGCTTCAAGCGGGGCTTCGGGGCCGATGACGGCGTATTGGATATTGTGTTCTTTGGCGAAGGCCAGAACTGCCGGTACATCCGTTTCTGCATGGATGAGGGTTTCCCTGGCTATTTTCGCGATGCCCGGATTCTTTTTTCCCATGACGGAGTAGAGTTCGACGTTCGCATTTTTGGTGAGTGCTAAGCATATGGCGTGTTCCCTTCCGCCACCTCCGGCCACTAGTATTTTCATATCCTTATCTATGGCGCGTTAACAGTCAAATAATGTTTCCACGAACGGCGGTTTTTCTCCGCATTTGTCGAACATGTACTTCTTTCGGGGGAGGGGGGCCTGATCTTTTCTTGGGATCCAGGATCCTGCAGGTGTTTCATTCATCCTCAAATGAAAACAGCTCCTCGACCGGCATCTCCAGGATCTTTGCTAAGTCGAAGCCGAGTTTGAGCGAGGGATTGTATTTTCCTTTTTCCAGATGAACGATGGTCTCTCTGCGGACGCCGGCGCGTTCTGCGAGTTCTCCCTGGGTCATCCCGAGTTTCTGCCGGCATTCGCGGATCTTTGTCTGCATCACTCCTCCCGGGCACGGATGTTTTCCGCCATTTCGTAGATGGTCAGACGCAGGATGAACACGATGACCGAGAGGACGAACACCAGAGTGAATAGGCTGGGGATCAGCGCAGGGTCTTTGAGTAGGACGACTGCACAGAGAGCTGCGCAGAACGCCGCGACCGAGGTGAAAAACGCGGCAGTCGCGGCTTTTTTTACATAGGTGTCAAAGAGTTCGTCGTATTTTTTTGGGGCATAGGTGAAGAACACAAAGAATCCGAAGAACCCGAAGTATCCAAAATTCCCGGTATAGAATCCGAGAAAGCCGAGGAACCCGATAAGTCCCATCAATGAAATCATATTCATATGTGACATATTTGTCACAATATGTTATAAATATGTCACTTTAAAAAAGTTATGCGAGAAGTTCGCTTGCTTTGACGAGGGAATGGAGTGTGACTCCGTCTGCTGCGAGCAGTTCTTCTGCCCCGCCTTCCCGGTCGACCACGGTGACGACGGAATCGATCAGGGCGCCGGCTTTGCGGAGTTCGTCAACGCCGTATTTTGAGGAACCGCCGGATGTTGTGACGTCTTCGATCAGAAGTACCCGTTTTCCCTGAACATTTCCGATGACCATCTGGTTTTTTCCATGGTCTTTTGCTGCTGCCCGGATGATTGCACACGGTTTATTTGCTGCCAGAGATACGGCGATTGCGAGCGGGACCCCGCCGACGGCAACACCGGCGATACACTCGAAATCGAATCTTGCTGCGACTTCTGCTGCGATCTCGGAGAGCAGCTCCGGCTGCATGATCGCCGTTTTCACATCGATATAATATCTGCTTTGAGCACCGGATGCGAGGGTGAAATCCCCGAATTCCACTGCCTTATACTGAACCAGAAGATCTAATATTCTGTTTACCATGGTACGTCCTTTAATCCGAGTAAGTATCCGATAATATTTGTTCCTCTATGTAATAGAGGTGACAGTATAAGTATGGCGACAAACGTCGCGATGAAGAATCCGACAGAGGCAAAGTTCTCGGCAAACCACCCGATGTTTCCGGTGACGAGTAATGCAAGAACCATCAGGACAAGAGATCCAACAACCATGTCATACATATCCGCGATCGGCCATTTGGCTCCCCGGTCTTTTCCCATCCGGCGCTTGAAGTAGCTTTTGACCATATCCCCGAGAAGAGCTCCGGCGGCAAGGGAACAGACGGTGATGATTGTGTGTTTCGGCAGGAAATCCAGATGGAAGTAGTCAACAAGAAATATCTGCACGAGTCCGAAGATGATGCCGACGATGATACCGCCGATAAGGCCGCGCCAGGTTTTTCCGTCGCCCAGGATCCGGCGTCCGTCTTTTGCACATCTGCCGAAGTCTACCGGCGTTCCTCCGCCGATCAAGGCAGCGGCGGGATTTGGGATGTAGGCCGGGATCATGATCCAGACTGCCCAGAGGCAGGCCATTCCAGCTGTCATCAAAATATCTGTTATCAATCTCTCACTCTCATTCTTTTATAGTTGCACGCGAATTAGTATAATACTTCTATTTCAAGGGAGTTAACCATGACGCTCGTAAAAAAAACAAAAAGCCTGTGCCCCGTCTGTGGTAAATTGCTTGACGCGGAGATTACTGAAGAGGACGGCGCAATATGGATATGCCGGACTTGTCCGGATCACGGGTATGCAAAGAACCTGTACTGGTCGGATGCTGCGATGTACCGGAGGTTTGACACCTATGACCGTGTGGGAAGGGGTGTCGAAAATCCGAATGTCGACAGTACTGGAGAATGTACGACCCGCTGCGGTCTGTGTAAGTATCACAAATCCGGAACGCTGCTCGCGAACATCGATGTAACAAACCGGTGTAATCTCCGGTGTGAGTTCTGTTTTGCCAATGCAAAAGCATGCGGGTATGTGTATGAACCGACCTTCGATGAGATCACGTCGATGCTGGCGCTTCTCAGAAACGAAAAACCGGTCCCGTGTCCGGCAGTTCAGTTTTCCGGCGGAGAGCCGACGATGCGTGATGACCTTGAGGAGATTATCAAAAAAGCGCGCGAACTTGGCTTCAGTCAGGTGCAGATGGCATCAAACGGCGTCAAACTTGCCCAGAATCCTGAGCTGGCAAAGAAGCTGCGCCAGGCAGGTCTTTCGACGGTGTATCTCCATTTTGACGGGGTTTCGAAAGAGACGAATCCTCTTCTGGAAAAGACCAGTCTCCCGGCGATCGAGAACTGCCGGAAAGTTGGTCTGGGCGTTGTGCTTGTTCCGACGATCATCGGCGGGCAAAATGATCATGAGATCGGGGGGATCATTCAGTTTGCAGCGAAGAATGTCGACATCGTTCGCGGTATAAACTTCCAGCCGGTTGCTTTCACGGGTGCTGCAAAAGAGGATGATGTGGCGCGTGAACGGGTGACCATCCCTGATATCACCCGGTGTGTCGAGGAACAGATGGGCGGACAGCTGAAGTCTTCCGATTTCTATCCGATCCCGTCGGTAATGACGATCTGCGATCTGATCGAGGCATATACCGGAAAGCCCCAGATCATGTTCTGTGCTCACCCTCACTGCGGGGCAGCGACTTACGGATTTATCAACGATGACGGGGATATCGTCCCGATCACGCGGTTCGTTGATGTTGAGAAGTTCTTTGCCGAAGCAAACACCCTGGCTGAAAAGTTCAAGACCGCCGGCAAGACCGGAAAGTATCTGGCGATGGCGGCAGGTCTTGGCAGGATCAACAAGGCTGTTTCAAAGGAAGAGGTCGAGGGGATCAGGATCGATCTGAAGAAACTCATCTACGATGCTCTCGTCAAACATGATTACGAGTCACTTGGGAAGTTCCATGAAAAGGCGCTCTTTATCGGGACGATGCATTTCATGGACTCCTTCAACTATGATACCGACCGTGTTTCCCGGTGCTGTATCCATTATGCGACGCCTGACGGCAGGCTGATCCCGTTCTGTACATATAACAGCGGTCCGACCTATCGGGAAGAGGTCTGGAAGAAGGGCGCAAAGCCTTTGACCGAGTAAGGTGGGCTGATGGGGTTTTGGAACCGTGAGGGGGTATCCCCGTCGGGCACTCTTTTTACCTGGGATGAGCTGGCCCGTATAACGCGAAAAGGCGCACTTCTTTCTGCTCTGAAAGAAAAGGGTCAGCTGTATTCTCCGGAAGATCTGGAGCTGATGCTTAACCGCTATGCAAAAAAGCTTGAGAATGTGCCCAAAGAGTATGGGGATGCTCTGATGCATTATGCCAGGATCCAGATCGTGGACGGATATCACCGGATGATGACCGATGAGCTGAGCGAGATCCGTGCGGCTGTCCCGCTTCCTTCGTCTTGGAAGAAGTACACGGCGGATGCAAAGGCGGCAGCGTCGAAAGGGACGCCGGGTGATCGTCTTCGCTCCCTCAAATATCTGATCGCGGCCCATACGGTCTACATCAAAGAAGAGCCGGTCCACCCGGTCGGGATGCCGTTTCCCGGAGGATTTTCTGTTGAACTGTATGACGGGGAGTATTACTGCCCGGTCCGCGCAGTCTGGAATGATATCGATGATGCCTTCTGTAAGTTCTGTCCGGCGATCCAAAGCAGGGAGCGCGATCTTCTTTTGTCGAAATCCGAGCGGGATATTGTGACAAAAAAAGAGAAACTCAATAATTATTTTTATAATTTCAAAGGATAACTTCACTTCACCGGATTCTGCCCGGTCAACCATATATATTTTAACCAGCCGGCACCAACTAACTACTGCAATGAACAGTGGCATCTGCCCGAAATGTGGTTTACCAAAGGAACTCTGTATTTGTGAAGAAGTCGCAAAAGAACAGCAGCGTATAAGTGTTAAAGTCAGCAAGAGACGGTACGGCAAAGAA